>NZ_JBTKVD010000003.1:0-284416 GCF_054454555.1 Acinetobacter sp. ANC 4636
TACAACAAAAAAAAATTACGGGAAATAGACCGTAGAATTCGTTACCTCAGCAAGCTTTTTGAAGTTGCGCAAAAGGTTGAATATCATCCTCAGCAGCAAGGCAAGGTGTATTTTGGTGCTTGGGTAGAATTGGAGAATGATGAACAAGAAACGGTCAAATTTCGTATAGTGGGTGATGAAGAAATTTATGGCAATAAAGACTATGTTTCTTTGCAGTCACCGATGGCAAAAGCATGCCTAGGCAAGTCTATTGATGATGAGGTTCAAGTGTATGTATACGCCAAGTGGTCGGAAGAATTGGTATATTATTGGAATATCTTATTGATAAATAAAACATTAAATAAAAAATATTATTTTAATCATCTATATTGAAGTGCTTACATATAGCAGCATTTTATCCATGGTTTCACCATCTGTTTCACGTATAACATTCAGCAGTTTTTCCAAGAGGGGAGCAAATTTATTTTAGCCTGCCAGAGATTTAAAAGTTTGACTTTTAATTTCTATGTCGATATTATGCGCAACTCTTATTTATTACTGGTTATTTTTTAATCTAGGTCGTTGGTTTTTATGTGACTTAGTTTTCATTTGTCTATTCATGTCATTTTAAATGACGTCATGACTGCCCCCTAAACATACGTTGATCAACTAATTGAAGTCTGGGCTTGCTCTACTTCATTGGGTAGTTAATTCCCTGTCGCGGAGTCACCATGCACAATCCAGCAACATTGGCAGATAGGAGGCGTTTTCGCCTACACAATCTCAAATTTTCCTTGCCAACCAAAGCCCTTGCTTTCGGGCTTGCTATGTTACCTTTACATGCGATTAATGCCAGTAAAGCCAGCAATCAATATGCTCAGGTCATCAACAGCAATACACTGACGGTCGTGGCAGTAAAAAGCCCGACAACTGTTTTTAATGACGGACAGTATTTTCATGGTTTCGGCTATGACTTAATGCGTAACTATGCACAAAGTTTAAATGTGCAGCTTAATTTTCAAATTGTTGATAGTAATGCCACAGCCTTAAAATGGGTTGCTAAAGGCAAAGCCAACCTTGCATTGACCAATGCTGATATGCAGAGCATTGACCAAAAAAGCTTAATGTCATTTTCGGCAAGCTGTGGTGATGTGACTGTTTTACAGAAAAATGGGTTAGATGCTCAGTTAAATTTGGTCTTTAAAGATGCTGAAGATCATTTAACGCAAACCGCAAGCAGCTTTATTTGCCAGTCCAAAAGTAATGGTGCAATTCAGCATTTGGCATCATTTTACAATCATCATGTAGTGAATGAGGGCTCTTGGGATACGATTGAGCGCGATTTACAGCAACGTATGCCGATTTATCGTGCCAGCTTCGAGCGAGCAGCTGAGCAGTACAATTTGAATTGGCACATGCTGGCTGCA
Source organism: Acinetobacter sp. ANC 4636 (assembly GCF_054454555.1). Classification (NCBI taxonomy): domain Bacteria; kingdom Pseudomonadati; phylum Pseudomonadota; class Gammaproteobacteria; order Moraxellales; family Moraxellaceae; genus Acinetobacter; species Acinetobacter sp. ANC 4636. The sequence continues at coordinate 1,407 of NZ_JBTKVD010000003.1, forward strand.
ATGGGCTATCAGGAGTCTTATTTAAAGCCAAATTCAGTATCACCAACAGGTGTGCGCGGTCTAATGATGCTGACCAGTGATACTGCAAAAGCAATGGGAATTGAAAACCGTACCGACCCTGAGCAAAGTATTCAAGGTGGTGCAAAATATTATGATTCGCTTTTGAGCAAATATGAATACATCCCCAATCCAGATCGTCACTGGTATGCCTTGATTGCCTATAACATGGGACCTGGTGCAGTGACTCTTATTCAGAAGCGATTGGAGAAACAGGGAGAAGACCCAAATAACTGGTTGAACATGTATGCTTATTTGCAGCGACATCAAGCCAGTAATGCACGGTATTTTCAAGCTTTGCAGTATGTAACCCGCATCCGTGCTTATTTAGAACATATTCAAAATCAGCAGTTGATTAATATCTAACAAAAAAGGGAAGTTATATAAATAGCTTCCCTTTTTATCGCAATTGCAGATTGGGTTATGCAGTATGCTGAAGAATTTCTTTATAGAGCGTTTTTTGTTCTTGGCTTGGACGTGCAGTTTGTAGAGCCATTAGTTGTGACATATCACCTTGAACTTTTATTTTGCCTGTCATAAATGCTTGCATGGCAGCAGTCATGTCAAATTCAAGAAATACTTTACGCAAGGTCTCTGCATCCATATTTAAAGTTGTTTTAGCGTTGTCTGCTAAGCCTTTTTGAATTTTTCCACCATGAAGAGAAAGTTCAGTATTTCCACTGGTTTGGTTGACGACAAAATTAATCGCTAGATTTTCTAATGCTGGCGGTAAATTCAAGTCTCCAGCTTGAGTAGTAAGTTGTTCTACTGTAGAAAACCAATCTTCCGATAGAAAAGCAGGCATTGTTATTCCTCTAATTTGTTTATTTCTAGATGTATATGCATTTTTTGCACATCGTCCGTACTCTGCCTTGTTATAACATGATCTTGTCGAAAAAAATGGTTTTTTTGTAGACGAGTGAGACAAATTACACAGAAATAGTAAGAAAGTATAATAGAGGCACAACTTTTTCGTGGTTGTGCCTTCTTATGCGGTTTTTCTTAATTTTAGTCCGCTGCAAAGCTTAAATTAACCACATCCAGACGTTTTTTCATGTCTTCTGGGTCTTTAAAATCAAATTCACGTTGTGAATCTAGTGCTTCAAAGTCGAACAGTTCACGGTCAGCCAGTTGAGATGGCGATACATTCTGTAGTGCGCCAAAAATGCTATGTAAGCGTTTCGGGTACTGTTTGTCCCATTCACGTAGCATTTCATTCAACATGGCCCGTTGCAGGTTTTCCTGCGAACCGCACAGATTACATGGAATGATTGGAAACTTACGCATTTCTGCATATTTAATGATGTCTTTCTCTTCCACATATGCCAGTGGGCGAATCAGGATATTTTTCTTGTCTGAAGACAATAGTTTTGGTGGCATGGCTTTTAGGCTGCCGCCATGAAATAAATTCAGGAAGAATGTCGCAAGAATATCATCGCGGTGGTGACCCAGTGCAACCTTGGTCGCTCCAATTTCTTGTGCAAAGCCATATAGTGAGCCACGACGTAGGCGTGAACAAACAGCACAGTAAGTTTTGCCTTCAGGGGTTAGGCGCTTGGTAATGCTATATGTGTCTTTTTCAAGAATATAATATGGAATGTTATTTTCTTCTAAATAACGTGGCAAAACTTCTTCAGGGAAGCCTGGTTGCTTCTGATCAAGGTTGACGGCAACTACATCAAAATTAATCGGGGCAATGCGCTTAAACTGCAACAAAATGTCGAGCAGGGTATAGCTGTCCTTCCCCCCAGAAATACAAACCATGACCTTATCGCCGTCCTCGATCATTTTAAAGTCACGAATGGCGTGGCCGACTTGACGACGAAGTTTTTTCAAAAGGCGATAATAAGCTGAACTGGTTGGAAGTTCAGGTTTGAAATTAAATCCTTGACTGGATTCAACAGGAGAGTACATAGACAGCAAACTCTTGGCAAAAATATCGCGCAATTTTAGCCGATTCGAGGGTACTTCGCATCTGTACATACAAATTTATTCACATATTTTTTTTGTCATTAAGATGTTCCAAAAGGTTTCTAAACTACCTAAATCAATAGCCAGATTCCGAAATTGATGATTTTTTTCGCAATCCACAGTTTTCCACAAAAAATGTGGATAAAACTGTGGATAACTATACCCTTGACAGGAGGGATCGTCCGTTGACTAAGGCTTAGAAACAAATTGGTTATTTTTTAACCTTGTTTAATTTTATTTATTTATCAGTAGCTTATTTATGTCAAGGGACTGTGGCTTAAAAAAAAATTAATTTTTTTTTGCTGATTACTGAAACAATTTGGCTTGATTTTTTAAATTAAGCTTGTTAAAAAGCTCGGCATACATAGTTTTACTGTTACAATCAAATACAATTGTTTGCACAGAACATTCACTGGTAAACACAACAATGAAAATATTAAACAAAATTGTACTGCTGTCTCTTTATTGTTGCGGAAGTTGCCTATGGATAGCTTCTGTAACACATGCTGGGCAAATTTATACCTATGAAGACCGTAATGGCACGCCGTTGCTCACCAATCGTAAGCAAAGTGGCCCACACTTGACCAAAGTCAAAGTGACTTATTATCCTGATAGCAATATTCACAGTTACCACAACTGGGGTGGTTCTGAGGCTGCGGTTTTGCCGAGTTATAGTAGAAATAAAGATGCGTTTGACCCGATTATTCATCATGCTGCACAGCAACATGGTCTGTCCGAAGGTTTAATCAAAGCCATCATGCATACTGAGTCGGGTTTTAATAGTAATGCTCGTTCTCCTGTCGGAGCACAAGGGTTAATGCAATTGATGCCTGCAACGGCAAAACGTTTTAATGTCAGCAACCCTTATGACCCGCAGCAGAATATTTTGGGTGGTGCAAAATATCTGAGTTTATTGCTAAAGCGTTATAGTGGTAATACGCATTTGGCACTGGCAGCTTATAATGCTGGCGAAGGTAATGTAGATAAATACGGCGGTGTTCCTCCTTTTCGGGAAACGCAAGATTATGTACGCCGTGTGATGAGTCGCTACAATAATTTATATGCTAGTGGTACTCGTATTGATGCTGCTAAGGATAAAGATAGTGAGCCTGCTTCTGCAGTTACCTCAGCATCAACTAAAAACAGCAGCCCAGTATTTACTTCTCATAAAACTGCCAGTAGCCGAAAAATTATCCAGCTATCGAATGGAACATTTACTGATATTGCGGTAAGAAACTAAGAACTTACACATTTTGGAAACACGATTTTGGCGTGTTTTCACGGATTTATTCTTGAATTTTCCCTGACAAGGTCGCATATTAACGACATGATTTATTGAATAGATAAATCATGTTTTTTTCTATTATAAGAGGATTTTCCTAATGATGCGGATTGGTTTGTTTTTGCTTACCAACCTCGCGGTACTGGTTGTCGCTGGTCTTATTTTGTCAGTTTTGGGTGTCGGAAGTTACCACGGTGCAGGTGGTTTAAACTTGGGCAACCTACTTGTGATCTGTTTTGTATTTGGTATGGTCGGTTCTTTGATTTCACTTTTCATGTCGAAGTGGATGGCGAAAAAGACCACAGGTACGGAATTGATCGATCCAAATGCTCCTCGTAATCAAGCAGAAGTTTGGTTATTACAAACGGTTGCAGACCTTGCACAGCGTTCAGGAATTCGTATGCCTGAGGTGGGCGTGTTCCCATCTTATCAGTCGAATGCTTTTGCAACGGGTTGGAACAAAAATGATGCGCTTGTCTCAGTGTCTACAGGCTTGCTTGAGCGCATGAATAAAGATGAATTGCGTGCAGTACTGGCGCACGAAATTGGTCATGTTGCCAATGGTGACATGGTGACTCTATCCCTGATTCAGGGGGTGGTGAATGCTTTTGTCATGTTCTTTGCCCGTGTGGTAGGGGACTTTATTGACCGTAATGTGTTTGGTCGCCAAGACGATGAAGCACCAGGTATCGGTTATATGGTCATTAGCATGGTACTTGATATTGTATTTGGTATTTTGGCATCGGCGATTGTGATGTGGTTCTCACGTTACCGTGAATACCGTGCCGATGAAGCAGGTGCACGTTTAGCAGGTAAACAAGCCATGATTTCTGCCTTGTTACGTTTACAGGCAGAAAGTGAAATGCCAGATCAAATGCCAAAAGAAATGAAAGCGTTGGCAATCGCAGAAGGTAAGGAAGAGGGTTTTAGTTTGGCGGCTTTATTCCAGACTCATCCAAGTATTGAACAGCGTGTTGCAGCTTTGCAACAGCTCAATTGCCCATAATAAAAAAGCCTCCGTCAGGAGGCTTTTTTTATATCTTAGGCTTGAGGCAAGTCAAACCAGATCATTTGAGTGTCTTGTAGAGCCTGTACTTGAGCATCTTCTGCAAAAAGTAGAGCATCACCAGCGCGAACTAATTGCTCACCAATCATGACCTGTCCAGAAATGACATGTACATAATTTAGTGCATGTGTAGCATGAACTTCAAGCTGATTGCCTTCAGTCAAATAAGCCGTTTTAACTTCTGTATCTTGTCGAATCACCATCGGTGCATTTTGACTTCCAACAATCAAGTGCCATTGATTGGGTTGTTGCTGTGGGTCGCACTGGATTTGCTGATAGTTTGGCTCAGCATTTCGTACATTCGGATGAATCCAGATTTGTAGCATATGTACAGCTTCATCACCCTGATTAATTTCACTGTGTTGAATACCTGTACCTGCACTCATAAGTTGCCATTCACCCGCAGAAATCTGGGTCTGGTTACCCATGGTATCTTTATGGCTAATCGTACCTTTCAGCACGCAAGTTAAGATTTCCATGTTGTCGTGTGGGTGTGTGCCAAAGCCATTGTGAGCAGCAATCGTATCATCATTGATGACACGCAAAACGCTTACGCCCATATAGTCCGGATTGTACCAACTACCAAACGAAAAACTGTGATAAGTATCAAGCCAGCCTGCTTTGACGTGCCCACGTTCTTCACTGCGATGTAAATAACTTTGCATAATTTTGTCTCCACATGACATTTCATGTTGTCTATGGCTTATTTTAGGTGTTTTATAAAATGTGATAAATGTCGTTGAATACAACTGAATATCCTAAAAATGAAACAATAATGATGGCGTATTTACTTAGTGCTTAAGTTGCGATCGATAAGATAGCTTGATCAGAGATTAAGATTATGGATGAGTCAGGCGATATGTATGGTTTTATGGATCGTGTTATTTGTCTATCGCATCTGACTAATGATTACTTTTAGCTTATGGTTTATGTTGACCTAATTTAGTCAATATTAAATCAACCCCTGCAAATACCACGCTACCAATCGTAGCAAGCAGCATGTCTTTATGGGCATCCCAAACATCACCCTGTTGTCCATTATAATTTTCGGCGGCTTCAGGAGAAAGATGAATGGCAATCCACCATTCAATCAGTTCATATAGCAGGCTAGATGCCATAACCAATTGAATAACTAAAAAACATAGTTGATATACGCTGGCTTGAGGAAATGTTGCTTGAAATAGGCGTTTAAAAAAAGGATATAGCAACAAGCCATAAGCAAAATGTACTAAACGATCATACATATTGCGCGACCAGTGCATACTGGCATTTAAGTCGAAACCTAGTAGGTGTTTGATCCAGTCATTGTAGGGTACATAGGAATATAAATAATGCGCTCCAATAATGTGAATAATAAGAAAGATGATATAAAAGCTAAAGCTTAGGAAGTTTATTCCAATTTTTTTGAAACAATATCCCAAGAAGACCAACATGGTTAATGTACCTGACTGATGCAGCAGATAGGCAGGGTATTCCAGAGGATGAATACTGGCAATGATCAGCGCGACCGCGAGTATTGTAAATAGGACGGCATGTTTTAAAGTGTATTGTTGTTCAAACATATTCTATGTATTTGGGATTATGAAGGGAAAAAGCGAAGCCGAGGCTTCGCTTTTTTGAGCTAAAATTTTTTAAAACTTAAAGTTTGTTGATTAAAGCTTTAATTTGTTTTGCTTGTTCAGCAGCATTGCCTGTATAGGTTGCAGGAGTTAATTCTGCAAGGCGAGCACGTTCGTCACTCGGTACTTGTGCAAGCTCATCACCTTTAACGAAGTTCACCATCATTTCACGAGTCATGGCTTGACCGCGAGTTAATGCTTTCAATTTTTCGTAAGGTTTTTCAATGTTGTAACGACGCATTACCGTTTGAATTGGTTCAGCAAGTACTTCTTGAGCATGATCAAGATCTTCAAGAATACGTGCAGCATTTAACTCAAGTTTACCAATACCTTTAGAGCATGCTTCAAATGCGATTAAGCTTTGTGCGAAACCAACACCCATGTTACGAAGAACAGTCGAGTCAGTAAGGTCACGCTGCCAGCGAGAGATTGGTAATTTTTCGCCCAAGTGAGCCAATACTGCATTGGCAATACCCAAGTTACCTTCAGAGTTTTCAAAGTCAATTGGGTTAACTTTGTGCGGCATAGTTGAAGAACCAACTTCACCTTCTTTTAAGCGTTGTTTGAAGAAACCTAAAGAAATGTAGCCCCATACGTCACGGTTAAAATCGATCAAGATTGTATTGAAACGACGTAGTGCATCAAAAAGTTCCGCCATGTAGTCATGTGGTTCGATTTGAGTGGTGTATGGGTTGAAAGTTAAACCTAAAGATTCAACAAAAGCTTGTGAGTGAGCAGGCCAGTTAATTTCTGGGTAAGCAGAAAGGTGAGCGTTGTAGTTACCTACGGCACCGTTAATTTTACCCAACAATTCAACCTGTTTGAACTGTTTGATTTGGCGTGCTAAACGGTAAGCCACGTTTGCCATTTCTTTACCCAAAGTCGTTGGGCTTGCGGTTTGACCATGTGTACGAGACAACATTGGTTGTTCTGCATGAGTTTCAGCCAAGGCAACGATTGAATCGATGATTTGTTGCATGGCAGTCACTAAAACGTCACGACCATTTTTCAACATCAATGCATGCGACAAGTTGTTGATGTCTTCAGACGTACATGCAAAGTGAATGAATTCACCTGCATTTTTAAGTTCGTCGATGTGTGCAATTTTCTCTTTTAAGAAATACTCAACTGCTTTTACATCGTGATTGGTAGTACGTTCAATTTCTTTAATACGAAGCGCATCTTCTTCAGAGAAATCAGCAACAATCGCATCCAATGCCTGATTGGTTGCAGCACTGAATTCATTAACTTCAATAATTTCAGGGTGTTTTGCAAGTGCTTGCAACCAACGGACTTCAACAGTTACACGCGCATGAATTAAACCAAACTCAGATAAATAAGGACGTAAAGCATCACACTTACTGGCATAACGTCCATCTAAAGGTGAGAGTGCAGTTAAAGCGTTCATAAAGTTTCCTTCAATGTGGTGCAAAACACCTAAAACAAAAAACGGGATTAAATTTGACCAAGCTCATATTGCATTTGTGCAAGTGCTTGGATCTCTTGCAAAAGTTTGCGTTTACCGAATATTAGCTGCAATGAGCTACCACCGAGCTGTCGCCACAGGTGTGCCATTTGCAGACCTGTGAATAACGAAGCACGGATTCGGTTGGTGTGTTGGGTATCTTTAAAAGCTTCAGCATTGCCACGAACTAAAATGCGTGGGTTGATTTGCCCTGCGGTTTCGACATAGGTTTGCGCAAGGTTAGCTAAAATGCTGGGGTGTAAATAATTTTGGTCGAAAAAAGAAAGTTGTTTAAGAATTTGTTGCTGGGACTTTGAAATTTTCTGGACAAAATCATGGTTACGGTAAACTTTCTTTTCAAGCTGTAAGAGTGACATGGCATAGGTCATTGATAGCTTGGCTGTCGCAAGTTTAGGAATCTTGCTTTTAGGCGTCGGAGTAAAAGGCTGGGTGATACTTTGCTCTAGAATTTTTAAACCCAACGATAAATCTGTGATCTGCGCAAAAAAATCGAGTGTTTGTGAAGAATTGCTTTCGGCTGGTCTGATATTTAAACTGGCTTTAATCAATTGTTCAAAATAAAAATTGCCACTTTCGCCTATATTATTCAGTCCCATCATCGCGGTCATATGGGTTAGCTGGGACGCTTGAAAAACCCCTGCTAACGCCAAGACACGATTTTGACGGACGGTTAATTGTTGAGGCTGTTGAAAGGGAAGATCAACCATGCCTAAGAATTCCTAAAGAAAAGCGGGTTTAGGTGCATTGGTATGATGAATCACGCCGCCGCCTAAACAGTTATCATTGATATAAAACACAACACTTTGACCTGGCGTTACAGCGCGCTGTGGCTGATCAAACTCTACGCGTACACTTTCATGCTTTGAGTCATAAAAAATGGTACATGCCTGATCAGACTGGCGATAACGGGTTTTAGCTGTGCAACGTAAGCCAGTTGCAGGAATTTCTTGTTCGCCTGCAACCCAGTCAATTTTTTCACTCCACAGCGTGGTACTTTGCATCAGTGGATTTTCATGCCCCTGACCCACCACAAGACGGTTGCCATCTATATCTTTATGCAGAACAAACCATGCACCTTCATGGGCATCTTTCATTCCACCTAGACCAATCCCACCACGCTGACCCAGTGTATAGTACATTAAGCCGTGATGTTCACCAACTTCCTGACCATTTTCCAGCACAATTTTTCCGGGTTGTGCAGGTAAATACTGTTTTAAGAAGTCATTAAAACGACGCTCACCAATAAAGCAAATCCCTGTAGAATCTTTTTTCTTAGCGGTTGCCAAGTCAAGTTCAGCCGCAATTTTGCGGACTTGAGGTTTCTCAATTTCACCAACTGGGAACAAAGTTTTATTAATTTCGCGCCCATGAACAGCATGTAGGAAATAACTTTGATCTTTATTTTGGTCAACCCCACGGAGCAACGGCGCATATGCTTCACCTTTGCTGTTGTATTGAGTTTCACCGCGGCGAGTATAATGACCTGTAGCAATAAAATCTGCGCCCAAAGTGATTGCGTGATCTAGAAATGCACGGAACTTAATTTCTTTATTACACAAAATATCTGGGTTAGGTGTACGACCTGCTGCATATTCAGCAAGGAAATGCTCAAAGACGCGATCCCAATATTCCATTGCAAAGTTTGCAGTATGCAATTTAATGCCGAGTTTATCTGCAACGGCTTGGGCATCTGCGAGGTCTTCAAGTGCCGTACAGTATTCCGTTCCGTCATCTTCTTCCCAGTTCTTCATAAACAAGCCTTCGACCTGATAACCTTGTTGAAGAAGTAAAGCAGCAGAAACAGAAGAATCTACACCACCAGACATACCTACGATGACACGTTGTTGCATAGGACTAGGCATCCAAATTTGAAGTTAGATTGGGAGAGAAGGGATGTTCATGAATCATGGATAAAGGATATTTCTGACCTGTTAAGCTATCTTGAATCGCTTGAATGACTAAAGGGCTACGCGCGCGTGCAGAATTTTGCAACTCATCAAAAGATAACCATGTCGCCTGAATAATGCCTGTATCGAGTTTGGCGTGTGGATGCTCTTCGACTATGTGCGCTAAAAAACAGAAACGAAAATAAGTACGATCTGGGAACATTGGGGGAGTATAGGTATAAATTCCTAATAAATGATCGATTTGAATATCATGTCCTGTTTCTTCACGTGTTTCACGAATGGCTGCTTCAACTAAGGTCTCGCCAGCTTCGACATGCCCTGCAGGTTGGTTAAACACAGGATGCGTAAACCCTTCCGAATGTTCTTCAACAAACAGAAATTTACCGTTTTTTTCAACAACGGTTGCAACTGTGACATGTGCTGCCCAAGCTGTCATAAAAAGCACCATGATTTAAAAGGTGTATTCTACAAAATTTAGTGAAGAATGGCTATGTCGAGATGGGTTCGAGTTTACGATAATTTTTAAAAACTTTTAGATTGGATGCCTCTTATACTTCATCTATCTGGCTTTGATTTTTAATTCGAATTTTTGAAACTATTTGAACTTACTGTGTAAAAAGAATGAGTAAAATTTAATTCTCAAATTTTTTTTATAATATTTATTTAGCCATAAATAACCTTTAGGTTATTAACCAGTTGGTATGCTGGATTTGTGTTTAGAGTAAACAATAGGCACTTAGATCAATTTTTTAAGTGCCTATAGAAGATAACCAATTGATTAAATTATAATTACATCATTAGAATCTGTAGTTTACACCTAGTAAAACCTGATCTTGGGTATAATCAAATTTTTCTGTATATCCTCCACCCCACGCAGCAGCGCGGTATTTTGCATTGCCAAGGTCACTATAACGATACTCGAGTTTTACAGAAACATTTTTAGAGGCTAGGTACTCAACACCTGCACCTGCTACCCAACCATCTTGCCATTTTTTATGGGTTTCTGAAGAGGTACCTTCTCCAACTACAATAAGAGAACGCTCAATTTCTGCGCTTGAATATCCAAATAAGCCATATATTAACATGTTGTTAGTGACTAAATAGCCGAGACGGCCTACAGCAGACAATGATTGTTTAATATCCGTTTTGAATTCACATGAAGTGACAGGACAGTCTAAAGATCCATTAAAATTTTGACCGCTAATAGTGTCAGCTTCGCGGTAGTGGTCATATCCAATTTCCAGACCAGCAATTGCTTTGGAACCTAGTGCCCAGTTATAACCCCCTAATATTCCTACACCCATACCATCTGGTTTTAAATTTTGAGTATAACCATTGAGTCCATTTGCATCATATTCTTTTCCCTTATCATTAGCATGAATATAAGCAGTTTCAACACCAATATAGGGACCACTGAAATTGTTATTTGCTAATGTAGTCGCGGATGCACCCAAGCCAACAACCGCAAGACATACTGACACTGCTGTAGATTTAAATATTTTCATTTTTACTACCTCTTTTTAACATTATTTTAATTTAGGTTTGATTGTTTTTTATACAATGTATTTTGTGTTAAATCAACTTTTATTATCGGGAATCTTTGAAAAATTAAAAATATGAATGAGTGATTGGATTCTTAAAAAATTGTTTTGTAGATCAAGGTAATCCAGCGATTAAGTAAAGATATTTTGAACGTAGTTGAGCCGTAATGAAAACAATCTGGAGCTAAATGCTTTAGTCAATATTCATAAAAACTGAATTGTAAACTTATCAGAAGATAAATCGCAATTTAATTGAGCTGCTATTTTTCCAAGAGAAACTTATCTATCTGGGTGATAAGGGGAGGGCATTGTGATTTATATCCTCCTTATTTTACCATTATGTAATTGATGATTAACCACATGAAGTCTTGTAGATGTACAGAGGTATCTTACTCAGGACGATTTGCTTCATGCGCTAGCTTCTATTGATTCTGTTTATGATTACCAGCCACTTTCACATAATGCCGAGCCGAGTAAGTTAAGAACGCTTTTTCTTCATCAGTGAGTGGTCTAACCTTTTGGATTGGGCTGCCCACATATAAATAACCACTTTCCAGGCGCTTGCGTGGTGGTACTAGGCTTCCTGCACCAATCATCACATCATCTTCGATCACCACATCATCAAGAATTACAGTATTGATGCCGAGCAAAACCCGATTTCCAATGGTGCAACCATGTAATGTCACATGATGTCCGATGGTGACATCTTCACCGATAATCAATGGGGAACCATTTGGTTTTATTGATTTTTTATGACTCACATGTAGCATACAGTGGTCTTGCACATTGCTGTTTTTGCCGATTTGAATGGAATTGACATCGCCACGAATGACGGCAAATGGCCAAACCGAAACATTTTCTGCAAGGTGGACATCGCCAATCACAACCGACATGGCATCAATATAACAACTGTCATCAATCTGAGGGGTATGTTCTAAATAGGGGCGAATATTATTCATCATGTAAGACTGGCGGCGTTTGAAATATGCTTGAGTATAAAATAAAAAAGCATCCATAATCATGTCATGGATGCTTTTGTTGAACTTATATTTTTAATTAAAACAATTTGCTAAAGAATTGTTTGATATGGTCAACCAGACGAGAGAAGAAACCTGCTTCATTGACTGCTTTGAGTGCAACAACAGGTTTTTCTGCAATCACTTTGCCATCTAAGGTTGCGACTAATTTACCGATGGCTTGACCTTGTTTTAGCGGTGCATTGACTTCAGAAGAAATCTGTAAGCTGGTTTTAATCGCACTTGCCTGACCTTTTGGCATAGTGACACTGAAGTCTTCAGCTAAACCTGCTGGTACTTCATTTTCTGTGCCATACCAAACACGAACATTTTTGAGGGGGTGATTGGCAGCTTGTACTTTTACAGTTTCATAGTTTGCAAAGCCCCAAGCCAATAATGCGCGAGTTTGTGATGCACGTTCATTGACACTTGGTGTGCCAAAAATCACTGTGATTAAGCGCATTGGGCCACGTTTACTTGATGTCGTCAAACAGTAGCCAGCTTCTTCTGTATGACCTGTTTTTAAACCATCAACACTTGGGTCGGTATATAACAATGGATTACGGTTACCTTGTTTAATACCATTAAACGCAAACGCTTTTTCTGAGTAAATTGGGTAATATTTGGCACTATCATGAATAATGTGCTGTGCCAATATTGCCATATCTTTAGCACTAGAGTAATGACCATCTGCAGGAAGACCCGTAGCATTCAGGAAGTGAGAGTTGTTCATGCCAATGCGTTTGGCTTCTTGGTTCATCATGTAGGCAAATGTGCCTTCATTACCTGCAATGTGCTCAGCCATGGCTTTAGATGCATCATTACCTGACTGAATAATGATACCGCGTAACATTTCAAGCACAGTTGCCGTGCCATTTAAAGGAACATACATACATGATTCGGTGCTGCTGCCTCGACACCATGCTGATTCGTTCATGCGAACCTTTTCACCTTCGGTGAGCTGACCTTTAAGTAATTTTTGTTCAATGATGTAGCTGGTCATCATTTTGGTCATAGAAGCAGGCGCTAGCTTTTCATTTTCATTCTTCGCAGCAAGCACTTGTCCTGTTTCGTAATCCATTAACACATACGATTTATTATTTAAATCTGGTGGCGAAGATAAGACTGTTGCTGCATATGAGAAGGATGGTAAAAGTAGTAGGGCAGCAAAGGCACTTTTTCGGCTCATTCTGTATATTCCAGTGATTGTAGCGGCAAACAAAGTCTAGCATTTTAGGATAAAGCCAAGTGGACTTCTAGACACGAGCTTGGCTTATTTCGATGAGTATTGTAACGAAATTAAGAATCTTTATTTAAGGTCGAAATTTCACCGCAAATATCTTTATTTTGTTGTTCACCAGCCTTTTTGGCATCGTTTTGCGCTTCAATAATATATTTTTGGAAATCTTTCTGTTTAGCACGCTGTTCTAATGCCTGTATAGGGTCTTTTTCATCAGGCATGTTTTCTTTGACCAGTGCTGCATAACCTGTCTGATAGTTCGGGTCTTTATTGAAACCATAACTTGTGCATAGCTGAGATAGAACAACGATCGCAGCCAGTTCTTCAGGGGTTGTTTCGTTGTGTTCAGACGTAACTTCAATTTTTTCTGTTGGCGCTTCAGCATAAGCCAGTGAGATGCCTAAGCTTGAACCGCAAAGTAAACCAATTATTAATTTATGTGTAATCGACTTGATCATGAGCTAAATATCATTACTAAAACAGTGCATAAAGATTACCTGTTTTTAGCAAAAATAACAGCAGGAAAACTGTATTAAAGCTGTATTTTTACTCATTTTTTTAAAATGAAAACAGTAAGTTAAGTTGAATTTATAAAGCGAATAAAATTTGTGCTTATTTGGCATTCAGCACTTCTTCACATGCTGCTTTTAATTCAGATTGGCTCATTTCTTGACTATTACTTTTACTTTCTGCAAGCAAGGATTGATATTCATGATCTAGCGGTAGTTCTTGAAGAGATGTTGAGCGCGACAGAATATGCTGGTTTTGGTCAATCAGGCGTTGCATATTTTGCTGAAATTGTGGATGTTTGCCGATGACCTGATGACATAGCTCCGATAGAACCTGCAAAGAGGCGAGGCCTCCTTTGGTGAGGCTCTCTTGTTCTTGTGGGGTGAAATCAGAATTTGCTGATGCAGATAACATCATACCCAAGGTAAAAGTTGCACAGAAAAGACGTTTTGCAAAATAGATCATATTGCACACAAATTTTTAGTGGATTCGATTGCGCCAGTATATATACTTCTAGGCTTAAACCAGCAAGTAGTTTTTTTCTAAGAGTTTTTTTGTGAATATTTTAATTGCCAATGATGATGGTGTGTTTGCACCAGGAATACAAGCCTTAGCACAAGCGTTAAAGCCTTTGGGTAGGGTCGTGGTTGTCGCTCCAGAATCTGAACGTAGTGGATTTTCTAGTGCACTGACGCTTGATCGTCCATTACGTCCTATTGAAATTATGCCAGATGTATGGGCGGTCAATGGCACGCCTGCGGACTGTGTTTACTTGGCAGTGAATGGTTTATTTGATGTCGAGTTTGATTTGGTGGTAAGCGGCATTAACAGTGGCGCTAACCTTGGTGATGATGTGCTGTATTCTGGTACGGTGGGTGCAGCATTTGAGGGGCGTTTAACGACACATCCTGCAATTGCAGTGTCATTGTCTGGTACGCATGTCCGTAATTACCAGTCTGCACAGGATTATCAGGTGGCAGCACAATGGGTACATGATTTTATTGCTCAAGGGTTGCCTCAGTTGCCTGAGCGGCATATTTTAAATATTAATATTCCCGATGTTCCAGAACTCAAAGGGTCTTTAGTGACTTATCAGGGGCGTCGTAGTCAATCTAAGCCGATTAGTAGTCATGTCGATCCGCGTGGGCGTCAAGTGTACTGGATTGGTCTTTCTGGGGAAGCTGTTGCTGAGCCTGCTAAAACTGAACATCATTTGCAATCCGACTTTTATGCAGTCAATCATGGCTATGTCAGCATTACCCCCATTCAGATGGATGCAACCAATTATCAAATCTTGCAGCATTTACACGAACAGCTTGTCTAAAGTGAAGAGGTTTCTTTGTGCTGCTGTGTTGAGACTTTGTGACAAATCGGATCAATTCGGTGTGTCACAATTTTTTTTTGTTAATCTTAGCCCATGAATAGAACGTTTTCTTTGATAGAGAGGAAAGTTGATGCAGGTGTTGCAACAGTATTTTGTTAAAAAACAAAAACAAACAACGTGGTTGAAGCCACTATTTTTATCTGTCGCTGCATTTTCAATGGTTGCATTTACAGGATGTGCCTCTAAACCGCAGGTTCAGGCAACACGATATAGTCATGCTACAGCCCCAAATTACTATACGGTACGTTCTGGAGATACCTTAAGCGGAATTGCAGCACGTTATGGGCTAGATTATGTGGCAGTCGCACGTTTGAATGGGATTGCGCCGCCTTATACAATTTTTGTGCATCAGTCACTTAAATTAAAAGGTTCAGCGCCATCTTCTACAACGACACCACCCGTTACGGTACATACCAATAGCCGAATATCACAGCAAACTGCTCCAAGAGTTCAGCGCCGTGAATTGCCTATGCCATCGACTACAACTTTAGTCGCAGCACCAGCCGCAACGCGTACACAAACTCAGCCTGCACCAGCACCTGTAAATAATGGTTTGCAATGGATACTTCCATCTAATAATCCAATTATTCAAAATTATAATCTTGCCAGCAATATTAAAGGTGTGCGCTTTGGTGGACAGCAAGGTGATCCTGTTGTTGCAACAGCAGCAGGGCAAGTTGTTTATGCAGATAACGGTTTGAAAGAATTTGGGAATTTGGTTTTAATTCGGCATAGCAATGGCTATATCAGTGCTTATGCGCATAATAGCAAAATGCTGGTTAAGAGTGGTCAGACTGTATCTGCAGGACAAAAAATTGCCGAAATGGGTTCAACAGGAACAGATCGTGTGATGCTGGAATTTCAGATTCGCTCAGACGGAAAACCGATTGATCCAATGCAACTCATTGCAAAAAATTCATAAAGCTTAATGCAAAAGTTGAATTCTCTTCAGGTATTCAGGCGTATTATGATTAGATCACGCTTTTTTATACCGAGGGAAGGTAATGTTAGATCAACTTCGAGCAATGGGAGTGTTTGCTTGTGTTGTCAAACAGAACTCTTTTAGTGGTGCTGCCCGAGTGTTGGGAATTACTACGAGTGCTGTCAGTCAGCAAATTCGCTCTTTAGAGCAGGAAATGGACGCAATCCTGCTATATCGATCAACTCGAAAACTTAGTTTGACTGAAGAAGGTCAAGTATTTTATCAGAGTTGTAAAGAGATGCTCGCAGCAGCTGAACGTGGCAAGATTCGTATGAATGAGTTACGTGATGATCTGATTGGTGAATTACACATCGCAACGACACCTGAGTTAGCCGCGAATCATATTATTCCAGCGCTATCTCAGTGGTTGTTTGCACACCGCGGTTTAAGTGTGAAGTTTGATGTTGATACACAATTTATTGATTTGCAAAAAAATAATATTGATATTGCTTTGCGTATGGCACCTAAGATTGAAGAAACGACGTTTGATACCATTCCTTTGGCTCGGGTTGAACAAGTTTTGGTGGCTTCAGCAGATTATCTCAATCAAACAGCATCAATCAATGTCCCAGAAGATTTGAAACAGCATAATATTTTGCCTGTGTATAGCATGCAGCATTGGCATCGTTTTTTCTTTCAGCACAATTTGTCTGACCAGCGTGTTGAACTGGAAATGAAAGCACGAATGAGTAGTAATAATATTTGTGTGGTCAAAGCTTTATGTAAAAATGGTCTGGGTTTGGCTCGAGTTTTGTATTTAGATGTACAAAAAGAGCTGATGAATGGCGAGTTGATCGAGGTTTTACCTGACTGGAAATTACCAAGTTATACCTTGTATGCAGTCGCTGCACCGCTAGCGCAGCGTTCAATGAAAACCCAACGTTGTATTGAAGCTTTGAAAGCATATTTTAGCCAGATCCCGGGCGGACGTTTATATAAAGAAGCTTCTTGATCAATTATGATGTTACTGTTTCTCCTAAAATAGAAGCGAAGCGCCTAATGAATTTCATTGGGCGTTGTGTGTTTTTAAGATAAATGCTATTCCTGAACATATAAATTCGTATCGATTTTATAACTATTTTTCTAGCCTCTTTAGCTGTTATTCTTTTATGTAATTAATGCATACTTTTTTTATATTATTTTTATATAATTCATTCATACTTTTTTTATATTACTTTTATTTTATAGCGTAAAAGAAAATCGATGAATGAAGGGTATTGAATAAACAAAATTTTATGTACTCTTTATGCCAAAATATTTTGCCAGTAATACTCTCTATCTAGGCTCAGTTTTTTTATTTGCATCAATCTATTTATTATTATTCCTGTAAAGGCTCTTTTTTTTGATGTTTAAATTCTTGATGGTTGCTTATTTTTAGAACACTTAATTGATTTATATATATATTTAAATCAGAATTCTTGACTGTATGCTGCTTTATCTCTAAAATTCTGTTCCAGATTCTCCCATAGCTCAGTCGGTAGAGCGACGGACTGTTAATCCGCAGGTCCCTGGTTCGAGCCCAGGTGGGAGAGCCAAGATTCAAAAAGCCATACATTTAAGTATGGCTTTTTTTATGAATAAAAATAAGTCAAATATTACATATGTTTGCATCTACTAGCACTAAAAAACTACAGCAGATGTTTGCTCTAAATAGAAATATTAACTTAGGAAATTACTGCATCATTTGGCATTCTGTGGTTAAATGCCATCACATTTTATTGTATTTACTTCATGAAGGAAGAAATCATGCGCGCGTACAATTTCTGTGCTGGTCCTGCAGCATTACCAACAGCCGTTTTAGAAAAAGCTCAAAGCGAACTCCTAGATTGGCATGGTAAGGGCGTTTCCATCATGGAAATGAGCCATCGTAGTAAAGATTATGTGGCAGTTGCGGAGAAAGCAGAAGCTGATTTACGTCAGCTCATGAACATTCCTGAAAATTACAAAGTATTATTTTTACAAGGTGGGGCAACATTACAGTTTTCTGCAATCCCACTGAATTTATTGGGTAAAAATAGCCAAGCCGATTATATTCATACAGGCATTTGGTCTGAAAAAGCCATTAAAGAAGCTCAGCGTTATGGCAATGTGCATGTGATTGAAGCGGGCACACAAATTGATGGCAAAACCGCGATTACTGATCCTGCAACTTGGCAGTTTTCTGACAATGCTGCTTATGTGCACTATTGCGAAAATGAAACGATTGGTGGTTTACAGTTCAGCCATATTCCTGAAACTCAAGCGCCATTGGTTGCTGATTTATCTTCAAGCATTTTGTCTGCGCCGATTGATGTCAGCAAATTTGGTTTGATCTATGCTGGTGCACAGAAAAATATCGGTCCTGCTGGTTTGACTCTTGTGATTGTCCGTGAAGATCTGCTGGATCAGGCAAAACCAGAAATTCCAAGTTTGTTGAAGTATTCGGCTCAAGCTAAAAATGACTCTATGGTGAATACACCTGCAACTTATGCATGGTATTTGTCTGGTTTGGTGTTTGAGTGGTTACTTGAACATGGTGGCGTACCAGCAATGCATCAAATTAACTTGAAAAAAGCTGAGTTGCTCTACGGTTACATCGATTCTAGTGATTTTTATAATAACCCGATTGTGAAAGCGAACCGTTCATTGATGAATGTGCCATTTACTTTGGCGGATAGCGATTTAGATAAATTGTTCTTGCAAGAAGCTGAAGCCAACCATTTGTTAAACTTGGCAGGTCACCGTTCAGTCGGTGGTATGCGTGCCAGTATTTACAATGCTGTACCATTTGAAGGTGTACAGGCATTGGTGAGTTTTATGGATGACTTTGCAAAACGTCACGGTTAAGTTGAACGGTAAGCCAAAAAAAACCTCATCAATATGATGAGGTTTTTTATTTAAGTAATCTGGTGTAGAAAAAAACCAAGCAAGAACATACCAAGTACAAAAAAACAAACTGCACCAAAATCAATCTTGAATCTGGGTTGGCTATGTTGTTGCAGCATATTGGAGGTCTGTTGTTGTGTAATTTTCATAAGACTGCAGCCTAAATTATTTTAGACCATACCCTATAGTATATTACTTTTTAGTTTTAGCATAAATATTAGTCTGTGAAAACTACTAAATCACTCTGAATCAAACTGATTCATCAATATTTATAAAACTGCGGTTTCTGTCTTTATAACTGATTCATGCTGATACATAATGAAAAGCTTCAAGTCATGTGATTTGTGTACATAATCTTGTACATATTTTCACATCAACAAAAAACTTTCATTTTGTGTACATAGAACCATGGCATTAACTGACACTTGGCTTAAAAATAATAACGGAAAACCTCGTGAAAAAGTAGAGGAAGTTTCTGACCGTGATTCAATGAGCGTGAGAGTATCACCAAAGGGTAAGATTGTCTTTCAGTTACGCTATCGATTCGCAGGCAAGCCATATCGCATTGATCTTGGAACATATCCACACATGAGTCTGAAAGATGCTCGTTCTGAAACTGATCGACTAAGAACAATGCTCGATCAGGGTAAAAACCCAAAAACCGAACTGGCAGTCGAAAAGCAAAAGCATATTGATCCAACAACGCTATCTGATCTGACTGATTCTTGGTATGAGAATTTTTGTAAACCACAAAAGAAAAACCATGAACAGATCAAGAGAAGATTTGAAAACCACATATTGCCAAAGCTGGGCAAGCTGCCTGCAGATCGAATAAGCGTGAACGACTGGCTCACGGTATTTGAAGATTTGGCACAACGCCAACCGGGTACAGCAAAAAATCTATTGTCAAGCACTAAGCAGATGATGAAATGGGCACTTAAGCGTGAGCTCATAGAAAATAACTCACTGTCTGATATTTTCCCAAAAGAAGATTTAAATATCTCCATGCTGCCATCTAAGCGCTATCTATCCGATGACGAGCTTAAAATCCTGTTTGAATGCCTGAAATACTCAAGATTATCTGAAAAGAACAAGATATTTATTGAGCTATGTCTAATTTATGGTTGCAGAAATGGTGAACTTCGTAATGCTGAGAAGAAGCATTTTGATCTAAAAAATAAGATCTGGACTGTTCCACCTGAGAACCACAAGACAGGGTACAAGAACGATAAGACCTTGATTCGACCAATACCTGAATATGCAGAAAAATTGATTGTTGAAGCGATGCAGCTCAATAAAAGCAAGATGTTATTCACTGGCGCGAATGACGATGAGATGATGTCTAACGCATCATCAACAGCATTGCCTGTGAGCATTATGAAATGGGTAAGTCGATTCAGAAAAGAGGATATGCAACATTGGTCTTTGCATGACTTGCGCCGTACTGCACGTACCAACTTCAGTAGGCTTTCAGATCGTAAAGATATTGCTGAGATCATGATTGGTCATAGTTTGCCAAAAATTCAGGAAACATATGATTTGTATGACTATGTGAAAGAACAAGCAGAAGTATATGAGAAGTGGATAGCAAAGCTAAATACACTAAAAAATAACGGCTGATCAAGCAGCCGTTTTTGATTTATCGATGCACATTCTTTCCCATCGATTCACTTCTTTGGTCAAGTAGCGTTTCTGTCCACCTCCTGCACTAGGTAGCGCAGGAAGGGGGAATGGCACGCCGTATTGAGTTCTTACATGCCATCGGTTGAGCGTTATGCGTGAGATACTAAACCGTTTGCAAACCTCTTTGGTTGTTAAGTATTTTTGCATACCCACCTCACTTCATTCCACAATATTGACAATAGCCATCAATTCTTACGGTAAACCCTTGGCATATTACGCAGAAGTCAGTCATAAGCATGACTCCACATCTGTGATGGCTTGTTTACGGCATACTCTTCATCAAAGATACGGCCTAAAAACTCATTAACCTGTTTTGAGGCGAGGTTCTCTTGTTCAGTCTCATCTCCACAACAAACCGAGTTAAGCTCTTCTTCTGATAGCTTGGCTAAATCTGACTCAATTTTCATCAGATCTGCTTCAGGTTGTTGGATTAACCATTTATCTAAAAGTTCAAGTTTTTCATCAAGCGGTTCAAGCTGATTCACCATCCCATTGTCAAACCAAATCAGTTCAGATGCTTTTTTAATAGTCATAAAACTTTTCGTTAAATGCTTGGATAGAATTTCTTCAAGCTCATCATCAGTCACAATCAATGCCTCTGGCCAATCTTCAGGGCTATTACGATCAGGCAATTCGGCAACATCACGAATTATTAGAGCTATTTTTTCAGACATATTATTCATGACCTTCTCCATGTGCTTCAGTAAAAATTGGTACAAGCAAACAGACCTGACAAGGAATAACCCCACCACCTTCAGGATGTGGGTCATGCCATAGCTCACCATGTTCATAAATTACTGAATGCATATGGCCGCGAGGTGAAATACCTGCAACTAAATGCTTAACACCAAGATGTTTACTAATCTCTATGACCCAATTTTGATTCTCCTCTGTTGGGTCTTCAATAACACCTAAATTAAGCATCTTGTAACCATGCTTATGAAGAAATCGATTTAAATTATCCTGATAAAATATGCCATTACCTGAAGCAGTGGGGGAATCAGTATCAATACCTTCCCAAAAGCTTGGAACATCTTCAATATTTAGACTAAGCAATGTTGCAATGGTTGCGCTTTCACAGTTACCGCCCAAGCCAATTACAGTCTGCATCACTTTTTTCATTGTTCTTCCCCCTGTGTTACTTCTATCATGGCTTTGTTTTCTGCGGCTGCTTTATCTGCCTCATCTTCTGAAGAAAACTCAACAAGTTCATATTCATCTTCATTTTTGAAAATTTGCACAATGTAAACTTTCACCTCTTTTGTGCGGTTCCATTTTTCAAACTCAAAAACCTCACCAAGCTCAGGCTTAAGCTCATACTCACAAGGATGATCAACAACATAATCAGCATCTCTTAAAAAATACGTTTGCTTTATTGCTTGCACTTTTTCCAACTTCGCCTTCAGATCATCAATTTCGGCTTTCATACTTGATGTGCATTTCTTCCACATTGCCCAGCCAGTATTCACTCTGTGATAGATTTCGGTTGCATCATCTTCATAGATAGGGTCTAGGTCTTCCTTAATTACATAGTTACCTTGTTTCATATCAAAATTTAAAAAACTAAAATGATCGGGAAGCCAATACTTTGCTTCAAACAATGGTCGCTCTTGATTCCACGTTGCTTGCTTCTTCTTAATATCCATCTCAAACCCCCTCTACATGATCAAATTCAGGAAGCCCCACATGTTTACGCTTGTCAGCTTCAGCTTGCATAAGATCAGATAAAGACCATGCAGTTTCAGAGATATTTTCCAATTCTGCTTCATTTAAATATCCGTGATTTGCATGAGTAGTTTTTAGAATCTCTAGTGCATACTCATGCGCCATCTTCATTTTTTCCGTGTTCATTTCTCACCGCCTGACACTAATGGATAGAGATTTTTTTCGTACCAAGCTTCGTAGCGTTCATTGTCTTCTGTGAAAACTTGGTCTTGTTTGGCAATGTTTTCACGATGTTCTTGAATAGATTCAGGGTATGGCAAATGATGTTTATCAAAGTAATCCTGTGCCTTCCCATACATCCGCCAAGTTGGATCATCAGCCTGATCTAATAGGTTTATTAACCAGTCGCGCGATTCATCGACATCCTTCTCAATCAGTGCACATGCTGCTACAACAACAGCATTGTTATGCATGGCAATCATTTGACAGTGTTTCAATTCGCTCAAATCGAGCATGAACATGAAGCATTCAGACAAATCAGAACTAAGCTTTGCCTCAACGCCATCGGTTGCAGCTTTACGCAAAAGCTCTTTTTGACGCTCAAACCACTGCCAGCGCTGTTCTGGCTTCATTTCTTCTAAACTTTCAGGGAACTTGTTCACGCCGCAATCCTCATTTTTTCAATTTCCGCATGCTTATGAATGCCATTGCATTTCTTCATCATGGCGCCGTCCAATTCTTCAAAGAAATCTCGCCCATATTTCATCCACTGGCGACTAAATAACTCAAAACGACCAATCACATATTCAGTCATCAAGTAGTTCGGTTCAATCTTGCCACGGCATAAAATCATTCCTACTTGCTTTCCTTTGCGAATAGTCACGCCATCTTTCTTAACTTTGATGTTGTGACCACCTCGAATGCACCACTCCATGAAAGCAGGGCATAACTCATTTGGAATTCGCGTTATTTGATTGATAACTTCTAAATTATTAATATTCATACGTTCTCCAATTACCTAAAGCGACATCCTTGTCGGTGGGTAGTGTTATGCAACAATACTGCCCTTACTGCGTTCAGCAAACAGCTTTTCGTAGTAGTTCTGGCAATGCGGAATCTTTTCTTGAATCTTTGCAATGATTGATTCGTCACGCTCAATGATTACGGTTGTCAATCGCTCGCGAATATCAATTTTCTCAACCAGGTGAACAAGTTGATCAATGTCATCCCAATCTTTCAAAAGCTCAGCGGGGCAAGGGAATAGCCAAAAATCGATAAAGCCACTTTCAAACTTAATTTCTTTACCAAAGGTTTTTAAATACCAGTCTTCATAAGCCATGAAGTAGCCGTGCAGCTGCACGTCATAACCAGCCTTTTTAACCTTCTCAATTGCTTCATCCATAAAGAAAGGATGAGTTCCAATATCCCATGTACACTTGGTATCGCCGATGGTTGGTGCATTCAAATCAAGAATATCGCACTCACCAGTAATTAAGTCTGTATTTACTCGACCAACATGCTTTTTAAGATTCTTGAAACGCACCTTTCCTGACATTTCGATTGCCATATCTTCAAGTAGGTTGCCTTTGGCTGTGTACTGATTGCCAGTGAACGAGCGAAAACTATAAAGATCCTCTTTCACGATGTCTCGGATTGCAGATTTTGCCGTGTCACTGGTGACAGCGCCTTTTGTACGACTGTCACCAATGAGTTTATGTAGACTTGAGCAACGGAATAGTTTCATCACTGAGCCTCCACTGCTACACGTTGAGCATCTGTCAAGCCATAACCATCTAAAATGTATGCTTTATCAATTGCACCTGCATTTAATTGCTCAAGCACGGAATTAAATTCATCATCATTGAGAGTGAGTTTCGGAGCTTCCTGAATTGATTTTTCAGGTGCAATCTCAAACCAATCTTGAGCTGCACTCATTCCATCCTTAATGCTTGTACCAATCTTGATAAGAGAGATAACTTGAGCAGGAGAAATAGCCCCAATACGACACTGGATGCGTTTTTCAATCGCCTCTTTTGTGATACCTTGCTTTTCAAAAGATTTTAGAAGTTTTTGTACACCTTCTGGTGATGTATCAGCAGAAGCGCGAATTGTTTGCTCACATTGAGCTACGGCTGCATCAATAACATCACCAGGTATCACACCTAAAATACATGCGCGCAGACGACGGGCGCCGTTACTTGCAACAAGCTCATAGATATCGCGTGGATCTGTTAAAGCGTAGCCACCTTGCTTGGTATGACGCCAATGACGAACTTGAAAAACCTTAGTTTGACGAGTGTTGGTTTCAACATCCCAAGCAAACGCTTCAACTGTAGATTCGCCATTTTCAGCAGACAGTTCACGAATGCCGAATTGAATATTCCCCCAATTTTGTGCCAATGCTTCAGCAAGTCGAATTGATGGGCCTGTAATAGATGTGCCACTTTTTGCATAAGAGTAAACAGACGACTGAGCCAAAGTTGGTCGCTGGCACGCATTCATAATACGATCCCAAGCTTCATTCATGTTACGCGGGAACTGCTTAGCAATCACAAGAGCAGCTTGAACTTCCGCAACCGCACGTTGGCTATCAGCCTGAACAGTAGACATTGCTTGAGTTTGTGGTGCTGATACTGCAAAAGGGTTTTGATTTTGGTGTACTGGCATATTCATATTGATCTCCAAAGCAGCCGTTAAGCTGCCAATAATTCTTGAAATTTGTCGTTTGCAAGGTTTTCGAGCTGCGTGTTTAGCTCGCGCATTTGTTCTTCTGTGAGCTTCAATTTCTGACCGTCTACAAGGTCGCTGTAGCCTTTATTGGTAACAAGCACAGGATCATTAAGCTCGACTTCAAGGCGCGTATATTCAACTTCACGGCCGTGTTCTGGGCGAAAGTAATCTTCGAGATATGCTTTCTCAGTTAGCTCATTAGCCACCATTTCGCACTCGACTTGAACGCAACCAAACTCCATGACGAAAGACACTACATTGTTTTTTGTTTCAGTGACTTCAACAGTGAAACCGACAAAAGATGGAGCAAGCAGCTCAGGTTTAAACATCATGTTCATTGACGATCCCCCTTCGCAGCTTGATAAAGGCTTTGAGCTTCATGCTCACTTTGAACTTGTACTTTCACGACAGTAGCTTCATGCTCTTGACGGTCTGCCGATTTGATTGCAGTGAAGAAAATGACGTTCGCAATGACGAGTGCAACTGAGAAATAGACGATTAGGTCTATTAATTTGACAGTTGATTTATTTTTTTCCATAATGACCTCGTTGTGTTGAAAAGCCCCGTCGCCTGCAAGTGTTGGGGCTTTTGTTTGTCTGTGAGGTTTAGTTTACCAAAGGAAACTTTTAAGTCAACAAAAAGTTTATTAAAGGAAACAATTATTTTTATTGTCGGAAACTTTTATTTTATATAGGCAATAAAAAACCCACTAATCAGTGGGTTTGATTATTCTAATTAACTACAACTACCATGATTCTAGGCTTGCCACCTGCCATATCCAGCCAATAACTTCAAATTGCTGATCAATCATTTCCTCTGCTGTTAGCCTTATCTCTGGGAACTCCACTGAATTATCAGAAACAATTCGAACACCACCAAGTGGAAGGTTATATAAACGTTTTGCCATAAATAAACCACCATGACAGATAGCAAACATTTTGCCATCCTTAATGGTCTTTCTTCCTATATCAATATGAATCGTATCCCCATCCTTAATGGTTGGATTCATAGAATCGCCAGATGCAAGTGTTGCTACAGCATTTTTCTTGTCAATAGATCTATTTCTTAATGTTGCTTTTGACATACGTAATTTGCGCTTTTCATTCGCCATTGCCTCCCCAATAGATCCAGAGCCACAAGCAAAACTAAAGTCTTTAAAAAACGGCACTTCAACCTCATCGTCATCAAGTGGTGTTTCGTCATCCCACGATTCAACTGGATGTAAAACAACACTGCTCGCCAGAACATTACTACCTTTTATCAACCAGTCAGGGGTGGTTTGTAGAACTTTTGCAAGATCAGGTAAGACTGAAGAACTCGGTGTATTTACCCCTGAAACCCATTTAGAAACTGTCCCTTTGCTTATCCCTAGAGCTTGAATAAGGTCAGCTTGTCTAAGTTTAAGTTCATTCATTCTCTGAATAATTCTATCTCGAATCTCATTCATAAGTTTTTCTCCCTCGCTGTTTCCTATCGTAAACAATCTAGTTGACCAGTGAGGAAACTTATGGTTTACTAACGGAAACTTATAGTTTATTGGAGTAAACATGACCGTAGATGATTTAAAGATCCACTACGGTGTCAAAACTGATTCCGATGTAGCTCGGATTCTAAAGCACACCCGTGGAGCAATAAGTAAATGGCGCAATCGCGGTATCCCGCCAGATACACAAGCAAGGTTGCAAGTGATAACGAAAGGGAAGCTAAAAGCAGACCTTGAAAAATTGACAGCCTGAACGGAGCCATCCAAGTGGGAGTTGATGATATGCAAGAAGCAATTGCAAAAGGGTATTTGGGTGGAAAGTTAACCACACCAAAAACAATCAAATTCACTGATGAAATGCTTGATGCAGTAGCAGTGCAGGCGGAAGTTGAGGACAAAGACCAAGCTGATTGGATACGTGAAGTCATAGCTAAAGCTCTACTTGTTGCTGATGCTAAGTATGAGCGTATGACAAGAGCAAGGATGAAAGCCAAGTGTACTTCGAGCACTTTGGTACACCACAAAAAAGAAAACTCAGTAGCTGTAACTACTGAGTCATTTGTTCAACTAACCAGCGAGGAAAATGAACAGTGAATATGTTAGCACAATTTAATCAAAATCAAAAAAGAATGAGCCATCGCGAAGTTGCTGAATTAACTGGCAAAGAGGCACGCCATGTAAAACGCGACTGCGAAGTGATGTTTGTTGAACTTGGTTTAGATCCAGAAGGGTATGCCCAACCTTGGACACACCCCCAAAACAGTCAAACATACATCGAATACATGCTTACTCGCGACTTAGTTGAAACACTTATCACTGGTTACAGCATTAAATTACGTCATGCGGTTTTACAGCGCTGGCGTGAGCTTGAGTCTCAGGTCGGTTTACCATCCTACGCAATCGAAGACCCAATCGAACGCGCGAAAAAATGGATTGAAGAAGAAAAGCAAAAGCAAGCTGTAATTCACCAGTTAGAAATCGCAGCTCCAAAAGTTGCATTCGTGGATAAATACGTTGCAGGGAATGGAAATAAGACATTCCGCCAAGTTGCAAAGCTATTGCAGATCAAAGAATACAAATTCCGTGAATTCTTAGAATCAAATCGAATCATGTATAAGCTCAATGGTGAGTGGACTGCATACCAAAACCATGTAGACACCAAACGCTTCTATGTAAAAACAGGTGTGAGTGATTCAGGTCATGCATTCAACCATGCTTTATTTACCCCGAAAGGTATTGAGTGGATCGCCGGTGAGTTGGCCAAGTCTCAAGTTCGAGGTGCCGCATGACAGCACTCAAAAAACATGAGGACAATATCGTCCCATTTGTCAAAGGTAAAAAAATGGCAGATAAGTTCGAGAAGGGCTATGTAATGTCGAGCCGCCTTTATCGATATGAAGTTCGCCCATTTTTAAGTGATGCGGCAAAGAATGTCTATGCCGAGCTTGAGGACCGTATTAACGGATTCAAAGACAAGGTGACGGACCATGTGAGCTACATACAGTTGCAGGGTGGAAAGCTAGAAGGCTCTAAAAAGCTAAGTGCCATGACTGTGCGCAAAGGCCTTAAAGAGCTGCTTGAACTTGGCGTTATTTCACTGGTTAGCGAACATAGTCGAAAGGGTAATGAATACCGTATTAACGAGGTTTCATTGGTTGACCACTTCAAAAAATGTAGTGCCACTACAGAAACTGTAGCACTACAAAATATGGAGTGCACCACTACAGAAACTGTAGTGCTAGGTACTACAGAAACTGTAGACACAATAGAACTAATTTATAGAACTATATCTATAGAATTATTAATTAAGTCGCTTCGCTCCTTTGAACCGTTGAAAGCGAACTTTTACAGCTATCCAATCTTTGTTAAACAGCAAAAAGCAAAAGCCGAAGCTGAGCGCAAAGACAAGGCACGCAAGCTGTCTTATGACGAAGTAATCAAACTCACTTCTGACCGCTTTAAAACCCTCTGTGATTTCTCTCTCTGGGAACAATACGTTTCTAGTCGTTCACAACTGGCAAAAACCAAGCTGACCAAAAATGCCCTGAATACGATCTACAAAGATTTTATGAAGTGGGGTTATGACGGCAGCAACCAATCTCTAAAAACATCCATCACTGGCAACTATCAAGGACTGTTTGAGCCTAAGCAGCAGTCAATTCCTGTTCAACAACAAAGCCAAAAGGCCAACCGCTATCAAGAGATTCAAAAACTAATCGCAGAGGAGCAAGCAAATGAATTTGGTTTCTAATCAACAAAAATCTATTCAGCCTGTCAACTCCGCTCAACTAGTTGGAATCTTTCAGGCGATTGCACCACGTTCATTTGAGAAAACCTTTGAGGGTATCCCGACTGAACAGATCAATCATGCAATGAAAATCTGCATTGATGGCCTAACACGTGACCAGATCAATACTGGCTTGGCGATGGTCCGTGATAACGGCTTTTGTCCAGATCCGGCAATGTTTCGCAAATGGTGTCTTGGAATCGTTGGTTTTGGAACCGAGCAACAGCGAGCAATTGAATCATTCAAGGGTAAGCATGCTGCTTTGGCAGACATTATCAAGTGGCTACAGGATGACAAGCATCCTCTCACTAATGCAGAGAAAGAAGCATACAACCGCTGCTATGAGCTTTTTAACCAAATGCAGTATGCCAACAACTTCGAGAGAGCGTCTTATTTAGCGTATGACGCGTTTAAAGATAATTACCGTGACGTTGTAGCTGAAATGGTTGAAAAAGGCGAACAGCAAGCGATTTGGATTTCTCCTGTAGCTGTGCAAGCGCCGTCTAAACCAATCTTAGCGGCAAAATCCAAGTTTCCGGAGCCATCACCTGAAGAAAAGCGAAAAATTGAAGAACTGACAGCGAAATATCAGGCTCAAGGTTTGTCTTTTCCGAAGGCATTACTCAAGGCTCATTCTGAGCTTAATGGGTTGAATTTAGGGAAATTGGTAAGCGGGGTAGGTGTGGTATGAGAACTGAAATTTTTAACGAGCGCATCATTGCAGCTCAAGGCGCAAAACATGTCATTGCTCAGTCAGCACAGAAAAAATCACTTCGTGAAGAACTGGAAAATGAGGTTGAAAAGTTCTTGGCTAGAGGTGGCAGCGTAAAGCCACTCTCAGGCATCGATTTTAAGCCCAAGCAGCCATCTAAACGTGTTGAACGTATAAATCCGTGGCGAGAGAAAGAAATCGCTAAAACGCAAAAATACGCGCATTACAAGGGCAATGTGGAATTGCGTAATTGGTGCAAGGCAAAACAGGGAAGAATCGCACAACTGGCAAAAGTGCTGAATGTCACTCCAAATTATATTTCTCAGCGAACATTTGGCACTTCATGCGTAACGCAGATGGAATTTAAAGACACTTACTTAGTCGCAATGAAAAGCGTTGAAAAATTGGAGAAGCAGGCCAGCGAATCAGGAGTTGCAGCATGATCAAGAAACCACGCTACATCGAAACCGAATTGGGGTTAGAGAAATACTGCAAGGGCTGTGATGAGTATTACCCAGCCGAAAAAGAGTTCTTTTATGGCACTGGGTATTTAAAGAAAGATGGCTCTTGTTGCTTAGAAACGCTGTGCAAAGCGTGTTATGCCGAGAAATACAAGTCAAATGCAAGATGTAAGAAGGTGGCAGCATGACTCCACGAGACTTTCTAATTTTTATGATCCTTTTAATTGCCTTCTGCGTTATCGCAGGGGCATCGGGTTACAGCACAAATCATGCATTGGGGTTTTTATGAGCGAATTTAAAATAGTGGAAGTTTCCTTAGATCAGATTAAGCATGGCGACACTGTCTTGCATAACGGTCACCTTGTTACAGTTGATAGAAAATACCTAAAAATATCTATAGAAGGTGACTTGAGTTTTATGGGTGACTCATACAGGTCTGGCTACAAGCTTGTAAAAAAAGTTTTATTCCCGCAATGGCGCAATGGTGAGGTGGTTGGTTATGCATAGCGGTTTCAAATCATGCCCATCTTGTCGAGAGCAATATGACCAGTGCTTAGTTTGCCACTTTTATACAGTCGATGGCGAGCGCATTTATTATCAAAAGCTAGAGAATTTTGGTGCTACTAATGATTCAGAGGTTCGTTTTATTCAGCACATCCAAAGACATAGCACGATAGCATTTTTCCACAATGGAAAATTGCATATTCCAAGCCGACAAGGGAGATCAGTGCCTTTGGCTATTGGTTTGCAGTGGGGTGCTTGGCAAGAACAGCAGAAACGGATTGAGGAGCTTGAGAGCAAAGTCACAGATTTAAATAAAAACCTAAAGGATCGTGAGTTAGCTGTTTTGGTGCGACAAAGCAATATTGATGCAGGATTAGCAGTAATTCAAAAATGGAAAGAAGCACGATCTGTATTTCCTTTATACCAAATAGAACAAGCACTCAAAGGCGGTGACGAATGACGACAGTTGCAATGAATAATTACTCAAAACAAATCAAAAACGCACGTAGACCACAAGCCAAGAAGCAACCTCGCGCTGTGTCAGTCGGTGAAGCCGTACTAGCAAGACAACTTGATCTTATGAAAATCGCTTACACAAAGGAGTTTCAATTTCACCCAGAGCGTAAATGGCGTGCTGATTTTCGGATTGATGGTTATTCGATTCTGATCGAAGTTGAGGGTGGTGTCTGGTCTCAAGGTCGGCACACACGCGGCAAAGGTTTTGAAGGAGACTGCGAAAAATACAATCAGGCAGCGATTTTAGGTTATCACGTTTTGAAAGGCAGTACACAGCAAGTTAAGTCAGGGCGATTGCTTCGAGATATTGAGAATTTAATTAAGGCTTTAGGGGAAAAGGTGGCGTGATGAATGCAGCAGTAAATCATATTATGCAAATTGTGGACTGGAAGCGATTCACACTTGAAGAATGGCTTTACCAGTTTGGGGCTTGGATGAGTAGCGTGTCTGGTACTTGTGGGCGTAGCGTGAACCTGATTGCTGTTGCAATGGATCAGGCTGTAAAAAAGAGCAAACAGAAGATCAAAGCAGAAGAACAGATTTTGGCTGACTGGCTGTGCAGTGATGAGCAAACACCGAAGCCAACAAGCAAGGGTGTTACGTGTGAGATTACAGACAACGAAGCTCGCGCCGTGCAGCGTTTAATTTTGGATATGCAGGGACAGTCTGAAGTTTTGGATGGTTGGCTTGATGCTGTGATTGACCGTTACTTTTATGGGATGCCAGTTTCTCGATTGGTAAACAATGAACGAACACTTATGGATGCAAAGTTTGATATCAAGTGTGGATTAGCTGCTATTCATGCTCGATATTCATTCATTGAATATAAAAAGTGATTGTTGACGTGACGTCATTAATATTATAGATTTATGGTACAGTGGCACGAAGTATTAGTAATTCACTGCATTTGAAGCCTGACAATTTGTTGGGCTTTTTATTGCCTGTATTGCGCCATTAGCTCAGTTGGTTAGAGCCGATTTTAGGGTCGTAGGTTCAAGTCCTACATGGCGAGCCAGTTTTACCAAGGAGAAGGACATGCTTGGATTTTTAAAACGATTGTTTTGGATTGATGACTAGCCGAACGGATTACGGCACATAAGACCCCGCTAAATACTAGATATTTGCGGGGTTTTCTTTTCTTATTTGAACTATTCAGAAATTCCGAAAGGTTGGGTGATTATGGCTAAAAAATCTAATGCAGGTCGCCCATCAAGATATAAACAAGAATACTGTGTACAAGCATATAAATTATGTTTGCTTGGATCAACAGATAAGCAAATGGCTAATTTCTTTGGAGTGGCTGAATCAACTATTAATAAATGGAAGATTGATCATTCTGAATTTTCGGAGTCCATAAAAAGAGGAAAAGAAATCGCTGATATGGAGATTGCAAACTCTCTTCATGAGCGTGCGAAGGGAGTTAAGATCAAGAAAAAGCAAGCTATTAAATTAAAGCGTGTTGAATATGCATTTGGAAAGCGCGTACTAGAAGAAGAGAGAATTGAAATTGTTGAGGTGGAGGAAGAATTACCACCAGATACAACAGCTGCCATATTTTGGTTGAAAAATAGAAATCCTGATCAGTGGCGTGATAAACAGCAACATGAATTAACTGGTAAAGATGGCGGATCTATTGATTTAAGCATGAAAGTGGTATTTGAAGATGATGGAGAAGAAAGTACCAGCTAAGTTCAAACCACTTTACAAGCACTGGACTCAAAAGAAACGTAATTATGTTTATCACGGTGGTCGTGGTGGTGGTAAGTCTTGGGAGATTGCAGATTTCCTATTGATTGAAGGCGCAAGACGAAAACACCGCATTCTTTGCTGTCGTGAAGTGCAGAAATCAATTAAGCAATCTGTGCATAAGTTGTTGTCAGATCGAATTGCTGCGCTCGGACTGGGGGCTTTCTATGAGATTCTCGACACTGAAATCCGTGGATTAAACGGCACTGAGTTTAGTTTTGCGGGTCTTTTAAGCCACACTGTTGAGTCTATTAAATCGTTTGAAGGTGCAACAATCACATGGATTGAAGAAGCTCAAACGATAGGCGCTTTCTCATTGTCGATTCTAATTCCTACAGTCATTCGTACTGAAAAACCCATGATCATAATGAGCTTGAACCCGAATTTACCGAGTGACGCGGTTTACGCTGAATACGTTTTGAAAGAGCGTGACGATACAATTGTTGTTCAGATCAACTACACAGATAATAAGAATTGCCCTGAAGAACTATTACTTGAGGCTGAGCAGATGATGCACGATGACTATGAGAAATACGAGCACGTTTGGCTCGGTAAGCCGAAAGAAATCGCAGATGGTGCAATCTACAAGTCTGAATTTGAACAAATTAAGCGTGAAAATCGCATCTGCAAAGTGCTACATGATCCAAACTTGCAAGTCTACACATCTTGGGACTTGGGGATTCTAGATAGCACGGCAATCTGGTTCTTTCAGGTTTACGGCAAAGAGATTCGTGTTATTGATCATTACGAAGCGAACAATGAACCTTTGGCACATTACGCTCGCATCCTTGATGAGAAAAAACAGAAGTATGGCTATAACTATGAAAAACACTTTGCACCGCATGATATTGCAGCACGTGACCTGTCTAGTGGTGTCAGCCGTGAGCAAACAATGGCTTCACTTGGTTATCGCATGACAAAAGGCGCTCGATTAGGCGTTGAAGATCGTATCGAAGCAACTCGCCAGATGCTTAAAAACACATGGTTTGACGCAGAAAACTGTAAGCATGGTATTCGAGCATTGCAGAACTACAGACGTGAATTTAACGACAAACTGGATCAGTTTAAACCAACGCCTGTGCATGACTGGGCTTCGCACAGTGCTGATGCCTTTGGTGAAGGTGCTTTGAATATTAACAAGATGACAGTTGCAACGAAGGCTGCTGCACCTCCACCGCCACGCAAAGCAAATTCTTGGATGGGATAAAATGAGTAAAATAGACGAAGATCAAATCATTCTTGATGCTGCAAAGAAATTTAGAAATGAAGCACATGCATACTGGCAACCAATTTATGACCAAGGCTTGTATGATAAAGAGTTTGTGACTATTGAGGGTGCGCAGTGGGATAGACATGCACTTGAAAAACGTAAGCATGAAGGCAAGCCAACGCTTGAGATTAATCTTGTTCGTGCATATGTTCAGCAGCAGATCAATACAATGCGTCAAAACAGACCACAGGCGAAAGTTGTTCCAGTGGATTCGGATGCTGATCCTGAAGTGGCGGAGATTCTTGGTGGTCTAATCAAAGATGTTGAAGAAGCATCAAACTTTGAAAATGCGCTTGATACTGCAGCAGCTAATCAGGTGCATTCAGCCGTTGGGTTTTATCGTATTGTCACTGACTACGTGGATGAGCATTCATTCAATCAAGAGCCACGCTTTCAAGCGATTGTAAATCCACAGGCAGTTTATATCGATCCGCTTTCTAAAGAGCTTGACGGCTCAGATATGACGCGGGCATTGGTCTGTGAGTGGGTTGAGCTTGAGGAATTACGTGCGCAATACGGTGACGATATTGTTCCAGACAACTTTGATTATGCAAGTAATCCAGTTTGGTTTAACACAACGCATAACGCCGTGTGCATTGCTGAATACTTTTACAAAGAACAGATCAAAGACACGTTATACCGACTGGCTGACGGCACAACAGTATTAAAATCTGAGCTCAAGACTGAAATACCTAAGGAAATGATTGCTGCTGAACGATCAACGACTCGTACAGAAGTCAAATGGGCAAAAGTTACAGCGTCTAAAGTTCTAGAAAAGGGTGTTTTCCCTGGTAAGTGGATCCCAATTTTTCCAGTGTATGGGGAGGTCACTTGGATTGAGAACAAGCGCCATATTTTCTCACTGGTTCACTTCGCGAAAGATGCTCAACGACTTTTCAATTACTGGAAATCGACTGAAGCACATATCTTGCAGAAAAACCAAGATGAAATGACGATTGTCGATGACCGTGGCATCGCAGGATTTGAGGAATGGAATAACCCAAGCTCTGCAATGTATTTACGCTTTAAAGGCACAGATGACAACGGCAACCCAATTCCATACCCTCAGAAAGTTGGTGCAGCAGCTCCACCAGTTGGGATTTTGAATGCTGCTCAAAGCGCACAGCAGCTTATTCCTGACATTTTAAATATGCACAACCCAACGATGGGTCAAGAGGTAAATAATCAGTCAGGACGAGCAATCGGATTACTACAACGCCAAGCGGACACAGCACAGTTCCATTTTCAGGATAACGTGAACAAAACAATTCGTCATTCAGCGCGAGTTTTGATCGGATTGTTCCCAATTCTGTATGACACAGAGATGGTGCGTAGAATCATCGGAAACGATGGTGATAGTGAGCTAGTTAAGCTCAACGCTCAACCACAAACGCCCGATGAGGAAGAAAAGGCAATCAACGGTATTCTAAATGATGTAACTGTTGGTCGTTTTGATGTTCGCATGGACACTGGTCCAGCATTCAATACCCAACGTGAAGAATCTTTCGCACTCATGATGCAACTTGTTCAAACAAATCCCAACCTGTTTAACGTGATTGCTGATTTGATGATTGCAAACTCTCCACTGCTGAACAGTAAAGAAATTGCTGAACGGGTAAAAATTCTTGTGCCACAGCAGGCACTTGGCAAAGACAGTATTAATCCAGAGCAAGCCAAGGCGCAGATTCAGCAGCTCGATCAGGTTGTACAGAAAATGACATCTGATATGGATGCATTGCAACAGCAGCTTAGTGATAAGAATGCTGACCGCAACTTGGAAATGATGAAGGTTGAACTACAGGCTCGCAAAGATATTCAGGTTGCACAGATTAATGCTGCAAGTCGTGCTGATGTTCAAGAGCTTCGTAGTGTTGCTGAGTTGCTTAAACAGCAGATGCTTGGGGTAAAAGACGTTCTAAGCCAAATCCCACCACAATGGCTGCAAAATGGCGATAGTACAGATAATTATGAGCCAGGTGAGTTTGATAAAAACGACCCAAATGAGCCTACCGAAACGAATGAACCACAAGATTTTTCGCAGTTAGATGAGCCTGATCCGCCGTCTAACATGTCGCAACAAGCACCACAAGAACCGCCTCAAGATGGCGGTTTTTTAATGCCTGATGAAATGGATCAACAAAACTTCGCTCCTGAGTCTGGCCAGTTCGGGGATAGCGCAATGGCTACTGATGAGAATTTATTCCCATCACTTGGTAATGGTGAACAGCAATGAATCCAGATCAATCAAATGACAACGTAGAAACCACCGCTACGGAAAACACAGGTGCAGAAAGTCAAGAGATTAAGGAATGGGGGCAAGAGGAAACTCAGGAACCTGAGCAGACTCAAGAAGGCGGAGAGGGTAAGGAGGAAACTCAGGAACCTGAGAAAACCGAACCAGATAAGCCTAAAAAATCACGTGCTCAAATTCGTATTGAGCAAACCACGCGCGAGCTTGCAGAAGCAAAGCGCAAGTTAGCTGAGTACGAAAGCAAGCAGGAAACTGCTGAAGTTAAGCGACCAAAAATTGAGGATTTTGAGTCTTATAGCGATTATGAGGATGCAATTGAAGAGTATCACGTGGCGAAAGCTGAGCAGCGTGTGCTTGAAAATCTGCGTAAACAAGAAAGCGAAAAGACGCAAATCCAAAAGCAAAGTGAAGTTGAAGCAACGATTCATACTTTTTCTGAACAGCATGAAGATTTTGAAAATGTTGTGCAGGAAGCGTTGAAACGTCCATATTCAATGCCTGTAACGCTTGATGAAGTTGCAGAAGAATTTGGTTATGACAGCGAAACTCAAATCAAGTTGCTATATGAGCTTGCAAAAGATGAAGAATTTCATCGTGAGGTGTCTGAATCCTCAAAGCTCAAAGCTGGTCGATTGTTGAGTGAGCGCGTTGATTCTTGGTCAAAAGCAGCAGAAACCACAAAAACAGCCCCACCAATCAGCAAAGCACCAAAACCAATCAAACCAGTACAAGCCAATGCTCCTGCCTCTCGAGATCCATCAAATATGAGCGATGACGAGTGGTATCGAGAGCAAGTCGAACAGCGAAAAGCGAAAGGTAAATAATTTATGAGTAACCAAGTTTTAACGCATCAAATGATTGCGCGTGAAGCAGCTAAAATGCTGGAAGAAGAAGCGCCATTCATTGCAAATATTAACAAAGGTCGCCAAGATGAATTTGGTAAAGATGTTCAAGGCTACCAAAAAGGCGACACAGTAAAAATCAAAATCCCAACTTCGGGTAAAGTGTATGACGGTGCGGTATTTGCCAATGGTAATGGTGGTACCGATGTTATTGAAGAATCAGTGAGCTTAACACTTGATACTCAAAAACATATTGCGATTCAGTTCGGTGCGAAAGAAAAACTCTTAAACATCACTGACTTCAAAGAGCGTATCTTACGCCCTCAAATGCAGACACTTTCTTCAGTTGTTGAAGCAGATTTGATTGCACGTGGTATGCTTGGTGTTCCAAACCAAGTGGCAATGTCATTGTCAGGCAGCACACCATCTGGTGCATTGGCTTCTGCACGCGCACGTTTGAATCGCTATCTTGCTCCTGCGGGTGATCGTTCAGTTGTACTTTCTAGTGATGCGAATGTCGCATTAAGCGGTGAAGTTTCTCGCATGTACAACCCAACCACCGCATCTGAAAAAGCTTATTTGCAAGGCTATGTTGCCACCGCTTTTGGTGCTGATCTTTATGAGCATCAATCAATCCCTGTATTTAACAACGGTACAGCGGCAGGGATTACAGTAACTGGTGCAAGTCAAACAGGCTCGACATTGATCGCCAGTGCGACAACTGGTGGAACGTTGCCAAAAGGAACAGTATTCACCATCGCTGGCGTAAATGCTGTACACCCACTAACAGGTCAGGATTTAGGTGTTCTACAGAACTTCGTTGTAACCGCTGATGCAACCGTTGGTTCAAGTACACCTGTTTCAATTTACCCTGCATTAAATGCAACAACGCCG
This sequence comes from Acinetobacter sp. ANC 4636, assembly GCF_054454555.1. Taxonomy (NCBI): domain Bacteria; kingdom Pseudomonadati; phylum Pseudomonadota; class Gammaproteobacteria; order Moraxellales; family Moraxellaceae; genus Acinetobacter; species Acinetobacter sp. ANC 4636. The sequence continues at coordinate 39,377 of NZ_JBTKVD010000003.1, forward strand.
AACAAGAAAGTCTCTGCGCTTCCTGCAAATGGTGCTGCAATTAGTGTTGTATCTGCCAATGGCTTCCAAAACTTGGCATTCCACAAAGATGCGTTTACTACCGCATTTGCACCGTTACCTGTGCTTTCATCATGTGAAGGTTATACCGCACGCTTGCCAAGCGGTGTGAGTGTCCGTGTGATGACGTTTGGTGATGGTAACAATGACTATGAACGTACGCGTATTGACGTGCTGTATGGCTTCCAGATTGTTCGCCCATTGCATGCATGCCGTATCATTCAGTCTTAATTATTAATCGATGACAACAAATGCCCCTTAATTGGGGCGTTGTCATTTTTGGAGTAATGGAAATGCCAAATGAAAAACAAATTGAGCAAGAGATTCAAGACAAAGGCTTAAATGCTCCACGTTTAACGCCTGAGCATATTGATAGTGTGATTGTTGGTGAAACTTATACTAATCTTCCAGATGGTCGCACAGTCATTTGCCAGCTTACCTTAAAGAATGGATTTACCATTGATGGAAAGTCAGCTTGTGTTAGCAAAGAAAATTTTGATCAAGAAATTGGCAACAAGATTGCTCGCCAAAATGCTCGTGAAAAGATTTGGAAATTGGAAGGCTACCTTTTAAAGCAAAAACTATTTGAGGGTATCTAAATGCAGGAATATCCGAAGGCTCTATACAAAGGGCACAAAAAGAATCATGAACATGTAGTTGCCAAAAACGCTGAGCATGAGCAGGAATTGCGTGATGCTGAGTATGTTGATCATTGGGATCTACCCGATGATGAAGTTGTTGATTATTCATCTTGGACAGCAGAAAAATTGCGCGAAGAAATTACAAATCGCGGCAAAGAGTTCAAGGCTCGTGATTCAAAATCAGATTTAATCTCAATCTTGGAGGGCTAATATGGCTAACTCTCAACAGCGAATCACATTGACTGCTACACCTGTGCAGATAACCAATGGGTCAAATTATGCTTTCATCCAGAGCGCAAATGGGCATGAGTTTAGTGTTGCTGCAGGCGATACAATGCCTACAATAAATAACGCATGGCAACAAGTGAAAGAACTTAGCATTGCCCCTCCTTATGGTGTTTGGGCACGTAGCCAAACTGGATATCCAATGGATATTAAAATCATGTCTGCAGGTTAAATACTATGATTAAAACACCGCTTGGCATCGTTTTAGGCGGTGCGGGAATATCTAAAAAAGGAATAACGCAGTTAGGTGGTGGAACGGTTAGCCTTAACCAGCTCATTACACAACTCTTCGCCAACTCCGAACAAGGCTTCACTCAAACCCCATCTGACTTAACTACACTCTATCAAGACGCATTAGGCACTACGCCAGTGACAGCAGCAGGGCAGACGTTGGGGTTGGTGCTGGATAAGAGTAAAGGGTTAGTGTTGGGTAGTGAGCTTGTCACCAATGGTGATTTTAGTAATGGCACTACAGGATGGACACCAACAAATGTTACTCAATCCGCAACCAACCAGAAACTAACTCTTACATCCACTGGAACTAGCAATGAATATAGCTTGCAATCTGTTCCAACGGTTGTAGGTGTTACTTATATATTAACCTGTTATGCAACAGCATCAGTATCTAATGCATTAAATAACTCAGCTAGAATACGCATCAATCAAAATATATCTTTTATAGCAAATGTGTCGGCTAAGGGTGTAGAGCAAAAACTACAAATAATTTTTACAGCAACATCTACCAGTACATCCATAGAATTAGGTGTAGCAAACACCTTTGCATGGGGTTCTGTAGGAGATTCAGCCACATTTAGAAATGTTTCATTTAAATCATTAATAGGCAACCACTCCTACCAAACCACATCATCAATGCGTCCACTGCTTAAAGACACACCGCGCCGCATTCAGTATGATGGCATTGACGACAAACTTACAACCACGCTACCAGCACAATTGACAGGATGCACAGTCATTCGAGCTATCCCGAATGTCGGTACTCAGATTCTCACAAACCAGACAATACCAACTACATATAACGATTCAACATCGCATTGTGGTCTGATCGTGATTAACCGTGCTTTAACCGCATACGAAATATCACTTGTAACTCAAATCTTCAATAAATTGGCGGGTGTGTAATGGATGAAGCTAATCTTTCAGTTGTAAACATTATTCCCGATGCAAACCTGCAAGATGTAAACGATTTTGCAGAGCTATGTGGTTGCGGCCCTAACAATATCTCAGTCAAGCTTCAAGATGGCACAGGTGCAGTATTTTGGAATTGTCATTCGTGGTGGAAACCTGATGATTACGCAGCATTTAAAGCACTAGATATTCCACAAAAGTATCAGGCATCCATGTCCAAGCTATATGAACGTACGGTGCTTGATGGTGATCCGCAGCAGAATTTTGAAGCTGCTTTAAGCGAGTTAGGTCTAAGCCTTGTGAAATAAACGCCCGCTATATGCGGGTTTATTTTTGGAGCCATAAAATGAACGTCAGCAATATTATTTCCAGAGCGTTAAAACAATTAGGGGTATTGGCAGCAGGTGAGAATGCCAGTGCAGAAGAAGTTGCTGACGCTGTAGATGCATTGCGTAGCTTACTTGCACAATGGGCTACTGATCGACTCATGGTCTATAAAGTACAGGAAATCTCACTGGATTTAACAGGTATTGGCACATATACCTTGAGTCAGACGGTTGACTCAATATCAGATAAGGCAAAGCTAGATGATCAAGACATTGTACTCATTCGCGATATAAACAATACAGGTGCATATCGACCCGTAATTTATACAGTTGATGAGCCATATTGGCACTTCAATGTAATGAAAGATGCTAAAAAACTTGTTTTAAAGACATTTACCCTACCAACCACGCTCGATGCAAAGGATGAAATTGATTTTCCTGCAAGGTATGAGCGCCCTCTAATTCTTTCCTTGGCTGTAGAAATCGCCCCTATGTTTGGTATTACCGAACCATCGGTTTTGATGCTAACCAATCAGGCTCGGGCAATTGAAGCACTAAAACGCAGCAATTCAACTCCGATTTATGCGCACAACGACTTGCCAGTCGGTGTAAGGAAATTCCACCGCTATGAACGCTATTGATATCCCAATTGTTGGTCCATCTTATAATTTGCAAGATTGGTCAGTTGATTGTCAGCGCACAGTAAATCTATTCCCTCAAGCTATTGAGAGCGGGAACACCAACAAAGTATCTGCATTGTTGCCTACACCAGGATTAGTTGAGCTTTTCAATCTTGGTGGTATAATCCGTGGCATGTATGCCCTGAATAACCGATTGCTTGTCGTTTCAAATAACACCCTTTATTCGATTAGAGGCGATGTTGTCACCCAACTCGGTGAAGTTTCTGGTGTTGGTCGAGTTTATTTTTCTGATAATTCCGTTGATGTGATGATTGTTAGCAATAATGCTTACGCATTGAATATCAAGGCTAATCTATTAACGCAAATTACATCTTCTGAATTTCTTGGGGCTTCTGACTTAACAATTCTTGATTCTCGATTTATTTGGTCAATACCTAATTCAAGAAAACTACAGTGGTCGGATCTACTAAGCACACAGACATCTGCACTGTACTACGCAACAAAAGAATCTAAATCAGACAATCTTATTCGTATTATTGCAAATAGTGGGCAGCTTTGGCTTATTGGTGAGCGCTCTACAGAAATTTGGGGTGTTACAGGAAGTGCAGATGCTCCATTTCAGCGAATGTCTGGTGCGGTTCTTCCTTTAGGCTGTCTTGCAAAAGACTCAATCTGCATCTTTGGCTCTAGTCTTGTTTGGTTGAGTCAGTCTGAACATGGTAAGGGTCAAATCGTAATGACTCAAGGCTATCAAACCCAGCGGATTAGTAATCATGCGATTGAATCTGAAATTAATAGCTATACGGATGTTACAGATGCTTATTCCTTTGCATATCAGGAGAACGGGCATTCTTTTCTTCTAATGTCCTTTCCAAGTGCGAAAAAGACTTGGTGCTACGATGCTGTAACTGGACTATGGCATGAACGCAGTTATTACAACTCAAAAACAGCACTTCACGAGCATCATCGCGCAGGCATGTATTGTTTTTTTGATGGAAAGCATATCGTCGGGGATCGAACCAACGGAAAGATTTATGAGTTAACAGAAGATTCTTTTACTGACGCTGGCGATGCAATTATTCGAGAGCGAGTCACCCCAGTTTTAAATCCTCAAGGACAACGCCTGATTTTTGATGAATTAGAGTTATTTTGTCAAACAGGACAACTAACTAACATTGAGCCAAATGTAATTTTGGATTGGTCGGACGACAAGGGGCAGAACTGGTCTTATTCGCGTCAGGTTAGTTTAGGAAAGATTGGGCAATTTGATAAGCGAGTTATTTTTAGACGGCTCGGGCAATCATTTAATCGAGTATTTCGCATTCGATTTTCTGATGTTTGCCGCTTTGTTGTCACAGGGTCGAAAGTGAAGGTGCGATGATGAGTAAAAGTAAACTAATACCGCCGTTCAATGAGCCAATGTACATAAACAACCAAATGACACCAGCATGGCGTAACTTTTTTGAGGAAGTTGCAAAAGTCGTAAATCAATTAAATGGGTAGATTATAAAAATGATGAACTTTCAGCCATTACCATCGATGGACACCACAAAACTATTACTCGCGATTAAACGCCGACCCGAGTTGTGGAAAGAAGATACTTATTTGCGTGATTATCCACAGGGACCATTTGGTGAGATTGAGTCAATCATGCTTCGCTTTCCTGAGAGACGCGTTTTTGAGCAAGAGGAAGAGCTTGAAAAATACAAAAACGGTCAAAGCCAGTTTGATCAGCATGAAAGTATCGACTACCCATCGTTTGCATTATTTCCTGAAGCGCGGAAACTTGTTTTTGATTTAATGGCATATGTACAGGGTGAACGTCTTGGCCGTGTGATGATTAATAAAATTGCACCAGGTGGGCGTATTTATCCACATGAAGATACACCAGAGCATACAGCTTACTACACGCGGTTTCATATCATTCTACAATCAGCAGCAGGGTGCTATATCACAGCAGGCGATGAGCAGTGGGAGATGCGTACTGGTGATGTGTTTTGGTTTAATAACAAATTAATGCACGAAGTTGTGAATAATTCTCCTGTTGACCGTATCTCAATGGTTGTTGATATTAAGGTGGCAAAATGATTACAGCACATGTAGAAAGCTTTGAACAAAGCCTGCCGTACTTAAAACCCTTACTGCCAGTCCACTATCAAGAGCTAGCACTCAATCAGGATAAAGTTCCATTATCTCCACAGTTTGACAAATACATCGCCGCGGAACGTCGTGGTGAATTGCTTTTTGTGGTACTGCGAAATGCAGGGGAGATGATCGGATATTTTATTGGTTTCATTTCGCCTGCATTGCATTACTCAACATGCTTAACATGCCAGATGGATATCTTCTATGTTCATCTTGATCACCGTGGAAATGGTGCTGGTTTTCAGCTATTTAAATTTGTTGAAGATCAACTCAAAAAACGAAAAGTTCAACGTATGTTCGTTGGGTCAAAAATGCATAAAGATGCATCTTGGTTATTTGAAAAACTCGGATATAAGCCTGTTGAAACTTATTACTCAACATGGTTGGGAGAATAAAAATGGTAGCAGGAGCAATGATAGGCGCAGCAGTAATCGGAGCTGCTGGTTCTGCATATTCAAGCAGTCAAGCAAGCAAGGCGGCTAAATCACAAGCCAATGCTGCACAAGCTGCTAGTGATCAACAGCTTGCGATGTACAATCAAACCCGAGAGGATTTAAGTCCATACACGCAAGCTGGACAAACTGCTTTATCACAACTTATGGGGCAAACAGGGGCAGATGGGTATTTTAATCAAACTTATTCTGGTCAAGACTTATATAATGATCCAAGCTATCAGTTCCGCCTAAAACAAGGTCTTAATTCGGTACAGTCTGGTGCAGCAGCACAAGGCGGATTGCTATCAGGTGCAACACTAAAGGCCCTGAATAATTATGCCAGTGATTATGCAAGTACAGAGTACCAAAATGCGTATAACCGATTTAACGCAGATCAAACCAACCGATTTAACCGCTTAAGTTCTCTTGCTGGAATGGGGCAAAATGCTGCCGCTCAAGTAGGGAATAATGGCCTACAAACAGCACAAGCAGTTGCAAACAATACCATGGCAGGTGCAAATGCTACGGCAGCAGGAACAGTTGCTAGTGCAAATAACATGGCAAATACCGCAAATAATATAGGCTCATACGCGATGACATACGCGATGATGAAAAATAACGGGAGTATCTAAACATGACTCTTGATTACACATTGCCGCTGCAAGTAAAGTCTGCAGATCCGAGTGTAATGCTTAATAATGCATCTCAATTCGCTCAGTATTTTACGAATATGAAAACCGATGGGGAAATGTCACGCATTTATAATGAATCCCAAGGTGACATAAATAAAATGCTTGAATTGGGAAAGCAATCCCCAATGGCTCGTTGGGTTGTGCCACAGCTTCAAGCTCAGCAAATGGCACGGCAAAAAGCAATTCTTGATAATCAAAAAACACAATCTGAAATCTATAAGAATACAGGTTCAGGCAATAAGGATTTTGCAGACGCTGGCAATACCACACAAAAAACAGCAAATTCACGCCTAACTGATGCCAAACAAGCAATTTTTGCAGGTGCGCAGAATGGTAACCCTCAATTCATTAGAATGGGACTGGATGCTGCAAAGGCAGCAGGTGCAATTGATGAGCAAACACATGCACAGTTTACCCAGCAATTGGACAGCCTAGGACAAGATCCAGCGAAAATCTCAGAATGGGCCAAAAATGCAATTTTGGCAGGAAGTCAAAACCCTGCAAGCTTCTTGTTCCAGACCGCTGATAATGCTGCAAACAATGCTCAATCCGACATCAATAACCAGCGCACAACAAACGCTAGTATCTATTCAACAGATACAAATGCAAAAACTCAACAACAGAAAATTGCTCAAGATCAGCAGCAGTTTAATACCCAAATGAAGTTTAAACAGCAGCAGCAATATTTTGAGCAAAATAAGCCTACTGCTTACGGTGTTGATGCTCAAGGTCGAAAATATGCAGTTGTGAACGGTAAAGGTATCTATATTAAAGACCAAAATGGTAACTACATCACTGAGCAACCAAAAGGTGGGAATCCAAAGCTAAGCGATAATGCATTAAAGCAAGTTGGTGAAGCAAATACCCAACTAGCACAAGCGAAACTAAATTATAATAAAATCGGTGGCTTAGTGAATGATTTAAATAGTGGAAAGATGCAAATTACTCCATCTTCTATTTATGGCGCAAAAGCCAGAGGTATAGTTGGTATGACAAATGCCAATGATCTAAAAGTTAATCAGTTTCAGACTGCACTTAATCAGGCAGCAAATGATGTGCTTATGATAGCAAAAGGTACTCAGACTGAAGGGGATGCAAAACGTGCCGTTGAGACAATCATGGCAAACCCACCAAGAGATAGTGATTCAGCTTTAATGGTTTTGAATAATCTTGCGACTATTCAGAAAAACACCATTAATACCCTCAATAGCAATATTGATAATATATATAACAATTATCATATTCCTAGACCCGGTACTCAGACTGAAAAATCTAAATCAGCATCAGGAAAGCCTAATGCAAGAACATTCTTTGACTGATTTTTATGCTATATTTCCCCCATTATGATGGGGGATTTATCGTGAAAAAATTCATAATTTTAGCTGCTTTAATATTGTCGGGGTGTGCTACATCGTACCAACCGAATGGGTTTATTGGAAACGGTGGATTCGATGACACACAACTCGCACCAAATTACTATCGAGTAACATTTAAAGGTAATGAAAAAACTTCCAAAGAAAGAGCGAAAGACTTTGCATTGCTTCGTGCATCTGAATTAATGAAACAAAATGGATGTCAATCTTTCAAGGTAGTAAAAGAAAATGACGAGGTTAGGACAGGAGATATATTTTTGCCGCAAACACATACAACTAATATAAATACAACACAGTTCGGTAACTACAGCACAGGAACAGCTACAACTACATCTTACGGTGGGGGTGTAGCAAAACTCCATTTTCCTAAAGCAATAATAGAAGTTTTATGTGTAACAGATTTACCAGATATTAGTAAGAATATTTATGATACCAATTTCTTAAATAAGTCATTAAAAGATAAGTATAAAATAAAATAGAGCGTATTACGCTGCGAACCAGTAAAGCACAATCTACCTAAAACCGACCCATTGAGGTCGGTTTTTTATTGTCAGGTGAAAATATGGCAACACTCGCACAACTCCAAGAAGCATATGCAAACCCAAATGTTAGAAAGATGTTAGACCTGATTGCATCCAGCGAAGGCTCAAAATACGGATACAACACATTATTTGGCAATCAACAGTTTTCTAATTTGTCAGCGCATCCAAACATAAAAAAAGAATTCAAGCAGACAGATGGCACAACGAAATATACAACTGCCGCAGGTCGCTATCAGTTTCTAAACAGCACATGGAATAACATCGCCAAACAGTATGGCTTTCGTGATTTTTCCCCTAAAGCACAAGATCTTGGAGCAATTGCTCTAATTGCAGGGCGTGGGGCGTTAAATGACGTTATGAATGGAAACTACAAGGCTGCAATCCAGAAGCTTGGTAAAGAGTGGGCTTCACTACCTACCAGTCAGTATGCACAAGGAAAGCGCTCATGGGATTTCGTGAATAACCAGCTTGGACAGAATGTTGGCGATGGGTTTAGCCCAGAGTTTGTTCCAAAGAGCATGTTGGTGAAGTCCCAGCAGCAATATCAACCCGAGTTTGTGCCTAAAGAAGCAATTCCACAAAGCTATCAACCTGAGTTTGTTCAAGACGATCCGCAGCCAAAAGAGTATCAACCCGAGCTTGTACCAACCGAGCTATTGGCTAAAGAGCATCAAGATATGCCCCTACAGGAACCTGTTGCACAGCAACAAGCTAATTTGCAACAGAATCCTGTGGAACAAAATAATCAATTTAAACCTGAGTTTGTACCAAATAGCATGCTCGCACAGTCATAAGGGCTAAAACATGGCAGATCAAGCAGATATTTCTCAACGAATTAATGCAGCACGCCAAGCAGGGCTTTCAGATGCTGAAATTCTGCAAGGCATGAAAGAAAGTCCAAGATATAAAGAAAGTTTCAATAAAGCACGTCAGGCAGGATTAAGTGATGTTGATATTGCAAACGATCTTGGATTAAAAGTGCTAAAAAATTCAGGATCAGAAAGTCTACCTACTCAAGGTCAACACCTTGCATCCGACGGCTATGGTGATGTTGTTGTTGATGGTGCTGAACAAGATTCACCAGAAGTTCTTCCAGAGCGTCCGCCAATTGTTGTTAACGCATCTCGAAGCAACCAAAGTAAGCAGCAAGATACCTCCATAAAGCCTGAGAAACCATCGGTTCTTGCCGATGTTGGCGCAGGTATGGATAAGGTGTTCAGTGGTGCTATACAAGGTGCTCATTGGCTGGGTGATAAAATTCAAAAGCCACTTAATGATTATTTTGGCACTCATTTTGATACCAATGAATATCAAAAATATACCAAACAAAAAGCTGATGAGTACAAAGCATATGAAAAAGCACGTACTGAAAGTGGCGCAGGAACGAATTATGGTGAGTTCTTAGGTGAAATGGCCGCCACTGCTCCAGCAGCAGTTTTAGCCCGTGGGTACCAAGGTGCAAAAATCCTATCAACTGCAGGTGCAAAGGTTTTAGGTCAAAATGCGCTATTAGGAAGTGCAATTGGCGGGGCACAATTTGCAGAAAATTCAGATCAACGCCTATCAAATGCTGGCGCAGGAGCAGTAGGTGGAGCAGCTGGGGCAGTGGTTGGTGAAAAAATCGGGCAGAGCATTACAAAGGCAGCAGCAAAATACAATACAACTGCAGCGAACATTGCAAATATTGACCAAAAATTAGAGGAAGCGTTAAACAAGAATGGCGTAAGCCTTTCTGATTTATCTAGTGATGTTGTGGATGGCCTTCGTAAAGATGCTGTTGCTGCTACAAAATCAGGTAAAGACCTGAATGCCGATGCTGTAGCAAGACAGGCATTATTTGAAAAACTTGGTTTAAAAGGAACACAAGGTCAAGTCACTCGTAGCTCGCAACAATGGCAAAAAGAGGCTGAACTTGCAAAAATTCAAGGTGCAGGGGATTCACTTCGCAATAAATTTAATCAAGATAATGTGCAGTTAAAAGGTCTACTAGATGATGCTGCAAGCAAAACAGGTGGTACATCTATAGATCAGTATGGTGCAATGCAAGGCGCACTAGATACTGCAAACTCAAAACTAGCCTCGAATAAAGCTAATTATCAAAGTCTGTATGATCAGGCGCGACAAGCGAACGGAAATAATGTCGTTCTGGATGGCGCTGGATTCACCAATGATGCAATCACTGCTCTTGATAAAAATTATGCAATGTCTAGTTTACCGCCAAGTATTCATAAGATTTTAAAAGATGTATCAAATAACTCAGATAAATTCACACTTGGTAAATCTGAAGAATTGATCAAGATTTTGAATCGCGAATATAAGGCATCTTTGCAAAATGGACAGCCGTCTAGCTCGACTTATGCGATTGGTTTGGTACGCGATGCACTTAATACTCGTCAAAATGAAGCTATGCAAAACTTGTTGAGTCAAGGCGGTAACGATGCTGCACGACTATATAGTTCAGCTCGACAGGCATTTAAGGATAACGTGCAATCTATTGAGAACATGCCTTTGCTGAAAGATGCTCAAAATGGTGTTGAGCCTGACAAGCTCTTTCAGAAACATGTTTTAAATGGAAATGTGTCTGAGCTAAGCAAAACTGTCAATTTATTGAATGATGTAAATCCTCAATCAGTAAATGACATTAAGCAACAAGTCATTGAGTACATCTCAAATCAAGCAATTAATTCTAATGGTCAATTCAGCCCAGCAGGAATGAAGCGAGCCCTGGATAAGATTGGTGATCGACGACTTGAAACCATGTTTGATCCAAAAGAAGTTGCTCGACTTAAAGATATTGGAATGGCAGGGCATTTCCTTGTATCGCAGCCGCCACACTCATATGTGAATAACTCAAATACTGGATCTGCTTTGGCAAACTTTTTGATTGGTCGTCTAAATTTACCGGGTGTGCGTATTCTTGCCAGTCCTGTAAACGACATTATTAAGTCGCGCGAAGTTAATAAAACTCTAAAACCTAGCATTGCGGGCAATGATTTACAAATTGGCGACTTAAACCAATCCCTTATCGACCAATTACGTAAAGCAGGGCTTTTAAGTGGTGCTAATGCTGCCACACAATAGGTGAAAATATGTATTCGCTTTTAACAAATGTCACAACGCAATTTATCGATCATCTTGGAGTGCCAATCGTAGGTGGTAAAGTCTACACATACGAATCTGGCACAACAAATCCAAAGGTAACGTATACAGGATCAGATCCTACCAGTACACAAAATTTGAATCCTATCGTTCTTGATGACGCGGGGCGCGCAAATATCTATTTAGGAGATGGCGCGTATCGAATTATTGTAAAAGATAAAAATGATGCGCTTATAGCTGATGTAAATGCGATTTCTCGTGGTGTTAATGTCACTGAATTTGAGAATTTCATTCAGCAGGTCAACGATGGGCTAAATGAATTAGCATTGGTCAAGCAAAATATCGACACCTATGTAGATCAAGCAATTGAGGATAAAAAAGATGTAGCAGGTGGTGTCCCTGGATTAGATGCAAATGCGCATATTAATATGAGTATATTGCCATTTGGGGATGCTACGGAAGTTTTGAAAGGAATATCAACTAAGCCTGTATCTATAGCAGGGAATTTTAGCAGTTTAAAAATCTCAAGCATTGGGATTAATAATTACAATTCTGTGATTACTGCAAACTCAGTTGTATTAAAAAATTCAGCAGGAGATTCATATCTTGCACAGTCTGTAAACACTACGGGTAATATTAATACTACTGGCGCAAATGGCTTAGACACTGGAATACTTGCAGCTTCGACTTGGTATTATTTGTTTTTAATCTACAATCCAACCACACAAATAACCGCTGCTTTATTCTCTCTGAGCGCAACAGCACCAATATTACCAAGTGGTTATGAATTCTTTGCTCGTGTTGGGGCTGTTCGTACGGATGCAAGTAGGTATCTACTTCAGATAAATCAAAAAGGTCGCCGTGCAACTTATGCACCACTTTCTGGAAGTAATATTGCAGCAATGCCTGTTATTGCAAGCGGTGTCCAAGGATCTCCAACCACACCAACATGGGTTGCTGTTTCTGTTTCTGCTGTAGTCCCGCCAACAGCAAGCATTATAAATGTTACAGCATTCGCATCTTCCAACTTAATTGCAGTCGCCCCAAATCCGAACTATGGGTCAGTATCCTCGGCAACACTACCACCGCCGATCGGTGAGGGCAATTCAGGAACATCAAATGCAAATAAGAATGCGGATATCTTTTTAGAGTCAGCAAATATTTATTATGCAGCAGCATCGTCAGCACAAGCATTAGTTGCTTGTGGTTGGGAGGATAATCTATGAGCTATGCAATAAAAAAAGACGGCACAGGATGGCGAGCAGTTGACTCAGAAGCAGATTGCATGGCAGATGAAACGTACAGTAAAACACAGCCTGCGCTAATTTCACCTGATCTTTCTGTAGAGATGCGACTAAAACGAGACCGGCTACTTAGCGATACACAATGGCTCGTTCAGCGTCATCGCGATCAAATTGAAGTAAGTGATCCAACAACTCTAACAGCCGATCAATACAAAGCATTGCTGACATATCGCCAAGCTTTGCGTGATGTTCCAACACAATCAGGATTCCCAAGCAACATTGTTTGGCCGTCCTACCCACTATAAAAAAAACAGCACCTTCCGGCCCCGAGTAGGGGCTTTTTTATTGCCGAAAATCGGGGGAATCATGGCAGCAGATCAAGCAACTCTTGAAGCAACAGCATCCGCAGTGGCAACGAAAGTGACTTACGGTGGGGGAATTACAAGCGCATTTGGCTTGATTGCAACAATCGACTGGATTGGGTGGGTTGGGGTTTGTGTCGCAATCACGGGTCTAGCCATTAATACATATTTTCAAATTAAACGAGATCGGCGTGAAGAAGCTGAATCTCGTGCACGAGTGAAATCTTATACAAGCAAATGTGGTGATGACTAATGAAGCAATGGCTTATCAACTTAAAAAATAAATACATCATTCCAGAGTGGTACAAGGCTTGGAAATCACTGGCTGTTTTACTTCCAGTGATTGCCTATCTTGTAACCACAGCAATGGATGTAATTCAGCAAACGCAGGGCATTGGACTTATTCCGCCTGAATATCGTCAGCACTTTGGTTTTCTATATATCGGTCTTGCAGCTATCGGTCGAGTGATCAATCAAGGTGGGATTTTGAAAGGGGGGAAGAAGGATGGCGGATAAGAAAAAACCACTCGCAGCACTTGGTATAACAGGTGCATTACTGGCCTCAATCATCACTTATGAAGGTTACACATCAAAGCCAGTAATTCCGACCAAGGGTGATGTTCCCACCATTGGACATGGGACCACGATTTATCCGAATGGTCAGCGCGTCAAGATGACTGACAAAGCGATTACTCGACAGCAAGCCAAAGCATATCTAACTGATTACGTGAACAAAGATGCTCAGAAGTTTGCTGCATCAATTCCAAACGCGAAGCTATCCCAAGCTGAATATGACGTGTATTTAGATTGGACTTATCAATATGGTATTGGCGCATGGAATAAGTCATCGATCAAAGCCAGTTTGGTGAAAGGAGATTATGTGCAGGCATGCAAATCATTGCTGAAGTACAAGTTTGTATCGGGTCGTGATTGCTCAATCCGTAGCAACAACTGCTATGGAGTGTACACACGACAACTCAATCGCTATGAGAAATGCATGGGGGCTAATTCATGATGACAGCTATTCAAGAAATAATGGCCAAGTTTTATCAGTTAATCATCATGGTTCTTGGTGCATTAGTTCTAATTTTTGGCATTGGTTGGTTCTGTCAAATTTGGTACACGAATCATCTGGCCAATCAAATTAATACGTTGAAAAAAGAACATGCTGATTATGTTTTGCAGCAAAAAATTGATATTGCAAATGCCAAAGCCGCAGCAGCAACACAAGAAAAGAAATGGTCTGAACAGATCGCCACAGCGGAGAGCAACTACAATGCTAAAATTCAAGAAATCACACATGATGCTAGTGTTGCTAGCGCCAATGCTGACAGCCTGCGGAACCAAATCAGTATTGCAAACTCCCGTTTGCCCAGTGCTCCAACCAAAACCGCAAGTGAATATACAGCCACGCTCTCAGACGTATTCCAAGACTGTGTCGCAAGATACGGAGAAATGGCAAAACAAGCTGACCAAGACCGAGCTATTGCAGAAAAATTAGATGAAGCGTGGCCCACAACTGCAAGTGAACAAAAGCCATCGAAATGATGGCTTTTTTATTTGTTTGTACATAAATGTGTACATATTGATTTTTAATTTAATAATTAATGATTATAAGATGTTGTTTTAAATGTATTTAAATACATTAATCATGTATTTTTAGCATAAATATTCGCCTGAATCCATATGTTGCCTCGAATATATTGCCCAATTTCAAAATTCATATATTCAGGATTACGGCTTGCGATTCGAATTAATGTGGCTTCTTCATTGTCTTCAAGCAATAAGGTGACATCGTACAGAACATAATCTTCGTTCATACATGTCGCATGTGTTTTTCCGACAATTTTGCCTTGAAACCATGCTTCATCTTCTTGTCCAGCTGTCTCACCATATAGGTAAGCCACCATTTTTGAAAAATCTACGGTGATAGGAGCATGGTCATCCTCAGTTTTTGGTTGCCATGCATCAATCAGTTCCTGCAAATTACTTGGTGCAACACCGTTATGTGCTGCCAAAATATCATTTAAGGCACGATGATGTTTAATTGATGCAGGATCATCAACAATAATTTGCTCGTGTTCATTGACCTGTTCAAGTTCATATGCCCACGCATTTAAGTGTACGCAATAGTTTTGATCTTTTACGTAGTGCTCATGGTTGACGCTATAAAGATTATCAAACGCATATACTGTTGCATTTTGTCCAATATTTAAGCGTAATACTGCCTGTGTGTTAGATTTACAGCAAATGACACGTTCAATTTTTGCTGTAGTTTTATAGGGACTTTCAAAAATTGGGAAAGCAATTTTGACACATTTAGGTTTGTTATTTTCAACGGCGACGACTTGGGAAAATTGAATTGCTGCATGATTTGGCCCTTGAATCAGCCATGTGCTGGCATCCATATCTTCTTCATTGGCACATAAACCCATTGGCATGACTGGTGCATCAAGTGCTTGACCTAACCACCGAGGAACGGTTTGTGTTGGGTCATCTGTGAGCAAACTCCAATGCTCAATATGGCTTCCAAAGTTTTGGTCATCGACAGTAATCGTATCTGGTCGGTTATTTTGCATATTCATAAGCACAATTGCAGTGGGTCTGTTTATATTTATCGAGGGTAACTTATTATTTTTCAAGTCATCGCCATGAATTTTTATTGATTGCATAAAATTTATGTGTCTATCTGCACAAAAAACTGGAAATAGACCGAAAGGTCAACACATCACAGCAGTGTCATGTGTAATTTGTTAAACTAACGTAGAACTGAATAAATTGTGAATTATTGTGGCTAATTTTAAACTTTGGGTTGATGCAGATGCCTTGCCTAAAATTTTGCGTGAAATTATTTTTAGAGCTTCAGATCGCTATTTGCTGGAAGTAATTTTTGTTGCGAACCAACCTGTGGGAATCAGCCCATCGGTACGTATTAAATCCTTGCAGGTGTTGAGTGGCGCCGATCAAGCCGATCAGGAAATTGTGAAGCAAATGGCTGCGCATGATGTTGTGATTACTCAAGATATTCCATTGGCAGCTCAGGTGATTGAAAAAGGTGGCGTTGCGATTCATCCGCGCGGTGAGGTTTTTACTACAGCCAATATTAAAGCACGTCTACATTTACGCGATTATATGGATACTTTGCGTGGCGCAGGTGTGCAAACTGGCGGTCCAAAACCACTGAATGAGCGCGATAAGCGGGAATTTTCTAGTGCGTTAGATCAGACGATTCAGCGCCAGATTCGCGTTACCAAGACGAGCTGAAAGATGCCAAAAGTACAATCGCAATTGGCATTGACCTATATGCTTTTAATCTTAATCTGGGCAACAACGCCATTAGCGATTGTCTGGAGTGTGAAAGACCTCAACCTGTTTTGGGCATTGGCATTTCGTTTCTTTTTGGCATTACCGCTTGCTTGTAGTTTGCTTTGGATCTTTAAAATACGATTGCCGTTTAATTGGCAATCGGTGCATAGCTACATCGCGGGTTCGTTTAGTTTTATCGGTTCACAAATTTTTACCTATGTTGCCACTCAGTATTTGAGCTCGGGAATTATTGCCCTGATGTTTGGCTTAACACCAATTATGGCTGGCTTGATGGGCTGGGCATGGTTTAAACAATATCTGTATTTTGCACAGTGGTGTGGCATGCTGGTCGCATTATCTGGTTTGGGCATG
Organism: Acinetobacter sp. ANC 4636; assembly: GCF_054454555.1. NCBI lineage: Bacteria > Pseudomonadati > Pseudomonadota > Gammaproteobacteria > Moraxellales > Moraxellaceae > Acinetobacter > Acinetobacter sp. ANC 4636. The sequence continues at coordinate 56,042 of NZ_JBTKVD010000003.1, forward strand.
ATTTGCTTTGCAGGGCAGCAGCATATACAGCCATTCGGTATTATCCTGATGCTCATCAGTGTTTTTAACTATGCATTGTCAATTTTCTGGGTGAAGAAAATTCGAGCACCACTTCACCCGATGGCACAGGCAACGGGCTCAATTTTGATCTCTACTTTTGTAGCTGTGCTGATGTTGCCTTTTATTTGGTCACATTTTCCAGCACATATGCCAAATCTCAAATCGTTGCTAGCGCTTGCTTATACAGTGGTGGTGGCATCGTTACTGGCGATGTTTTGTTATTTTAAACTGGTGCAGAGTATTCAGCCCACAACATTGTCTTTAACCAATGTCATGACGCCGTTATTAGCATTACTGATCGGTGCAGTATTTAATCATGAAGCTTTGGGAACACAAGTGATTTTGGGGGCTTGTGTGCTGGTTATAGGATTGTTGATCTATTTTTTTCGAGATTTACAACTTCAGCAGAAATGGCAAAAACGTTTTCGAAAAATGTAAGCTTATAGTGTGTTTATAGCCTGATTTTCAAGACATTCTGCAATTTTTTCACGGTCATGTGGGTGCAAAGAAATAAAGTGACAGCCAATACGGAAACTATTTTTTTCATCATAGTTTTCGTAGACCACCTGTGCGATGGCAGCAATATGAAAAAAGTTATCGGGATGGCTCAAGGTGACGTGGATGTAGCTATCTTTAGTAATGGCATATTCAGTAAAAAAGCTTAAACCAGCTTCAGATAAGTTAATTTGTTCAGGGGTTGGTAACATGCTTTGTACAATAGAATCATACATTGTGCCTGTTATAAGGTTTAATTTTTGGTTGAATAAGGATAAGATTTTGGCAATTTGTTGATCTTTTTCATTTAATTGTTTTAATTCGTTGTGAAGAACCTGATCAAATTGATCTAGTTCAGTAAGTAGTAGAAAATAGCGTGGCAAAACAAAGTGAGGGTCATAGGGGTCTTTTAGAGCCATTTCTTCTGAAATGACTTGATAGTTGAATCTTAAGGCAGCATCCATACGAGACATGACCCGCCTTTCAATTTGTTCGTATTGATGCTGTAATTTTCCCATAAAATACCTCGGATTTAGGTCGTATGTTTAAACCAATCTCGCTGTACATTGGTCTGAGATATACTCGCGCACGTCGCAGTAATCATTTTATTTCTTTTATTGCACTGGTTTCCATGATCGGTCTGACGCTTGGAGTCGCTGTACTGATTACCGTATTGTCAGTGATGAATGGTTTTGACCGTGAATTAAAAAATCGTGTTTTAGGTATGATACCTCAAGCCAGTGTATCTTCAACGGAAATCATTACAGATTGGCCAGATTTAGCTAAAAAAATTGCTCAACATGAGCATGTTAAAGGCGTAGCTCCTTTTACTCAGTTACAAGGGATGTTGACTGCACAAGGTCAGGTGTCAGGCCTGATGGTCAATGGTATTGAACCACAGTATGAAAAGAATGTTTCCATTATTCAAGACCATATGGTTGCTGGAAGCATTGATAACCTGAAAAAAGGTAGTTTCGGGATTGTTCTTGGTAAACAGATGACCGATGCTCTGGGTTTAGGACTAAATGACAGTGTGACTCTAGTTTTGCCTGAAGCGACACCGTCACCTGCAGGTGTAGTTCCGCGTTTCAAGCGCTTTAAAATTGTCGGAATTTTTAGTATTGGTGCTGAAGTTGACTCAATGATGGGTTATATCGCCCTGAACGATGCCGCTACCTTGCTCCGTTTACCTGATGGTGCTCAGGGGATTCGGATAAAGCTAGACAATATTTTCCTTGCGCCCCAAGTTGCTCATGATATTGTGAAGCAGTTGCCAAATGGCTTTTATAGCTCTGACTGGACATATACACATGGCAATCTGTTTAGCGCGATTCAGATGGAAAAATCCATGGTGAGTTTGCTGCTGTTCCTCATCGTTTTGGTTGCTGCGTTCAATATCGTCTCTTCTCTGGTTATGGTCGTGACCGACAAAAAATCTGATATTGCCATTTTACGTACACTGGGTGCTTCACCTGCCACGATTACCCGTATTTTTATGGTACAGGGCACGATTATTGGTGTCATTGGCACATTCTCAGGTGCGGTGTTGGGGGTTATTCTGGCATCGAGTATTAGTACCGTGATTGACTGGCTCAATACCCGTTTAGGTTGGCATTTGTTTGATGCTTACTTTATTAACTATTTACCTTCTTATTTAAGATGGCAAGATGTTGCTGTCATCGTGGTGGTGTCCTTAGTTTTAAGTTTCTTGGCAACCATTTATCCAGCGCTACGTGCTGCGAAAATCCAGCCTGCGGAGGCATTGCGTTATGAGTAATGTGGTTTTGGAAGCTAAGCAAATCAGAAAAACCTTTACTGATGGCAAGACCGATGTTGATGTGCTTAAAGGTTTATCGCTACAAGTTGAAGCAGGACAGTGTATTTCGATTGTCGGGGCGAGTGGTTCAGGTAAAAGTACCTTGTTGCATGTTTTGGGTGGTCTAGACCGACCATCTAGCGGTGAAGTATTTTTAAATGGACAGCGTTTTGATACATTGAGTGAAACCACTCGTGGTGAGTTACGTAACTTACATTTGGGTTTTGTTTATCAATTTCATCATCTGCTTCCTGAATTTAGCGCGCTTGAAAACGTGGCTATGCCTTTAATGCTACGTAAAGGCAGTCAATTTAGTGAGGTCAAGAAAAAAGCGGAGTATTTACTGGAACGGGTTGGATTATCACATCGCCTGACTCATAAACCTGGTGAACTCTCTGGCGGTGAGCGTCAGCGTGTTGCATTGGCACGTGCTTTGGTGACCAATCCTAAAGTCATGCTAGCCGATGAGCCAACAGGAAATCTGGATCGACAAACTGCAATGACTATTTTTGAATTGCTGAATGATTTGAAAAAGGAATTCAATATGGCCATGCTGATTGTGACACATGATGAACAGTTAGCACAGACCGCAGACAAGATTATGCATATGCAGGATGGTTTGTGGAAAAACCCATAAATTTATCGGATTGTATTGCCTGAAATTTCTTGTTAAAGCTCACAATGTGGGCTTTAATGCATTTTATAGATAACAAAAACAGTTTATTAGAAACAATGAAATGGAACTTAATTTTTTTGGCATGGGTAATTGGAATCTGTACTTTAGGTTTGCCTCAAGCTCATTATTTAAGTCGTTGGTCAGTATTGTGTAGTTGCATTCTACTCGGAATAGCTTTGCTGATTGGCTATGCAAAACAGTATTTTTTACAACTTAAAAACAGTCAAATTCTGATTCACCTATTGATCGCTCTGGCTGTCTTTTTCGCAGCAGTATCATTTGCAGATCATCAACTTCAGCAGCGCCTAAGCCTAAGACAAACACAGGTACATCAGGCTGAGGTGGTGGTTTATGTTGATCGGATGAGTGTATTAAACAAAGATAATAAGCAGCAAATACTTCAGGTCTGGGATACCTCACATCAGCAGATGGTGCATTGGCTTGCTCGAATTCCGGCAAAACAACCTGAATTGCAACTGGGACAGTATTATCGCTTGACTGGACAGGTACGACCTGCACACGGTTATGCAATTAAAGGTGGATTTGATCAGGAAAAATGGTTTCTTCAGCAAAATCTGATGGCAAGCTTTCAGGTCAAGCAGTTTGAATTATTGAACAAGCCGCAAGCCCTGACAGCAAGTTCAACTTCATTTATTCAGCTACATCGGGGATTTTTGCAGGCATCACGATTATGGATTGAGCAAAAGCGCCTGAACTGTCGGAACTGGTTGATGCAATCGCCATTACGGCATCGTGGTCTATTGCTGGCATTGTTGACAGGGGATGAAAGTCTACTCGATGACATAACGCAGCAACAATTTCAGAACTTGGGAATCCAGCATTTATTGGCAATTTCGGGACCACATGTCTTGGTTTTTGCGATGCTACTTTGCTTCGTGCTACATCATTTAATCGCAAGATTTTGCCCCGAATTATATTTACGTATACCTAAACAGTTGCTGTTGAGTCTGCCTTTTTTAATTGGCATTTGGGTGTATTGTGGGTTTGTTGGTTTTGAGATTCCTGCATTACGAACTTTACTCATGAGCAGTCTGATTGTACTTACCATGTGGTGTCAGCGAAGACTTTCTGTTTTCACGACTTTATTAGCAAGTGCAGCACTAATGCTACTGTTTGATCCATTTAGCATGTTATCGGTAGGGTTTTGGCTATCGTATGGTGCCTGTTTTATTTTGCTGCGAGTTTATCAGACCGTACAGCAGCAGCCGCAACAAGTGCTGCTTGGTCATTTCCAGCAATGTCGTTACTATCTGCGGTTACTGTTTGAATCTCAGGGTAAAATTTTTATTGCACTGTTGCCCTTAGTGATGTTGTTTTTTCAGCAGCTTTCTTGGCTTGCACCACTGGCAAATATCATTGCCATTCCTCTGATTGGTGTTGTGATTGTGCCCTTAAATATCTTGGCGACCTGCGTTTGGTTACTTTCCCCAAGTCTTGCATTGCCACTCTATCATGTCGCTGATGCAGCGATTTCAATCTTGCTTGTCAGTTTGGGAACTTTACAAAGTGCAATTCCTGTTGAAGTGCAGCAACTGCATTTTACGCCTTTACAAATTGCGGCACTTACACTGGCAATTGTGATGATGTTCTTGCCGAAAGGTACTGTGCCTAAAGCATGGCTGGTTTTGGGGTGTTTGCCTGTAGCGCTTCCTGTTCATGAAACACAGCCATTTGAATTTAATGTACTTGATGTTGGACAAGGGCAGGCAATCCATATTCGTGATCAAAACAAGCAGATTCTGATTGATACAGGTGGAACGCGTGATGAGCAAAAGTTTAGTCTGGCAGATCGGGTGCTATTGCCTTATTTCTCGAGTCGTGGAATTTCAAGTTTAGATCAAGTGATTTTGAGTCATCTCGATCAGGATCATAGCGGTGCATTTCCTCGTATAAATGAAAAAATGCCAGTCAAGCAACTGTTAAGTAGTCAGCGCCCGCAGGGTAATTTACCGAGTTTTGACTATTGTCATGCAGGACAGCGTTGGGTCAGTAAAAATATAGAAATGCAAGTATTATCGCCCCAAGAAGATGACTTGGTGAATGCTGAATATCAACCAAATGAATTGTCTTGTGTGATTTATCTTAGCTATCGGCATCAGCAAGCCAAGACCCACTTTTTGATTATGGGGGATGCTGGCATACAAACAGAACAGTTTTTGTTGCAGCAATACCCAAATTTGGCTGTTGATGTTTTAGTGCTTGGGCATCATGGTAGTCGCTTTAGTTCATCGCCTGAGTTTTTACAACGGCTAAAACCTAAAATTGCGATTGCTTCGGCAGGGTTGCACAACCGTTACGGACACCCAAGTCGGGAAGTGAAACAACGTTTACAACAAGCACAAATTCCATTGCTCAATACAGCAGAACAGGGCTCATTGTATTTTACGGTAACGGATGAGGGGTCTCTAAACTATGTAGTAGCTCGCAATGCTCGTTTGTGGTTGCATCCTTAACATATTGTCGTTCTGTACGCACCTGATTAACCTTAGCCAGTGCTTCATCTTTAGGTAAATTATAAATGTTATTGAGTTCAGGATTAGCTTTAAAGCGTTTATAGCTCCAATGGTAATGCTGTGGATATTTGCGAATCAGATTTTCAATCATTTCATGAATGATATGCGTACCTTCTTCATCTGATCCAGCGTAAATTTGCTCAGCAACAGGTTCGATGAACATATCATACCCTGCATTGTCATTACGAATGGCATACAAAAATAAGGCACGTGCTTTGGTTTTTTGAATCAATTTTGCGGATAAATTGCTCGACGCGAGTGGAATACCAAAGTAGTCCACCATTGTTCCACCGATGTTAGGGGTATGATCTGGCAAAATGACGGTTGTACCGCCACGTTTCAGATCTTTAAAAATTTGCCGAACGCCCGACTCATCGGTGGGTACAAGATGGGCATTTTCTCGGCTACGAGCTTCACGCACAAACTGATCGGCAACTTCATTTTTAATGGGTTTGTACATAATGGTCATGGCGGTATGCTGTGCAAACCAAGCATTCATCACTTCCCATGTGCCAAAATGAGGAACAATCAGAACGATACCTTTCTTCTGCTCTAATGCGTTATAAAAGTGCTCTTCACCCTGAATGTGATGAATACGGGCAATATTTTTAGCATTACTTGCTCCCCAAACATTGAAGAACTCAAAGTAAGAGGTCATTTCATTTTTAATCGCTTCTTTGGCGATATACTGGCGTGTGTCCTCATTCAGCTCAGGTAACGCAATCCGAATATTTAAGTCGGCTACTTGAGCTGTTTTTGCAATTTTAACGGTATTGGCAATAGATGCTAATACGCGTGCAAAAGCACGTGCAAAATGTAAAGGCTGTTTACTTACAAACTTTAAAACACGATAGGTAAAAGAATTTGAACTTGAATTCAGCATTAGAAAAGATTCGTACACAATTTATCGCCATACAGTGAAATATTATAAGTGAAAACTTTTCTTTTAGACAGCGACTAGGCTTTCAGTGTATATAATGGGACAATTTTTTATCGCTAGGATGTGATTTATGTCCGATTGGCCACCAAAACCATTCAATCAAAATACAAATCCACATAATGAGCCTCAAGCTACTTCTGGACAAGAGTGGCAACTGCTTGAAAAAGTGGTGATGGCTTCTGTCACAGAGCAGCGTCGTGCACGCCGTTGGGGCATTTTTTTTAAGGCATTAACCTTCTTATATTTATTTATTGTGATCGTTGGTATTTTGCGTAGCTGTAATAATGCAGGTAGTGATGGTGTAAGTACATCTTCAAGTAGCAGTCATCTAGCTGTCGTTGATATTGTCGGAACCATCCAGTCTGGTGGTTCGAAATCAGTTGATAGTGCAGATACGATTAAAGCATTGCGTCAAGCATTTGCTGCAAGTGGTAGTAAGGCGATTGCTTTAAATATCAATTCGCCAGGCGGATCACCTGTTCAATCTGATGAGATCTGGCAAGAAATCCGTTATCAGGAAAAACAGCATCCAGACAAAAAAGTTTACGCTGTCATTGGTGATATGGGGGCATCGGGTGCATATTATATCGCGTCAGCGGCCAACGAAATTTGGGTCAATCCATCGAGCTTAGTGGGCTCTATTGGAGTAATTATGCCGAATTATGGTGTAGCAGGGTTGGCACAAAAATTGGGTGTAGAAGATCGTACCATGACCTCTGGTGAGAACAAGGACATTCTAAGTATGACCAAGCCGATTAACCCAGCGCAGCGTACACATGTGCAAGCAGTACTTGATGATGTGCATGAGCATTTTATTAATGCTGTGAAAGAAGGTCGTGGTGCTCGTCTAAAAAGTAATGATCCTGCCATCTTCTCTGGATTGTTCTGGAGCGGTGCACAAGCTGTGAAAATAGGTATTGCTGACCGTACAGGTGGCATTGAAAGCTTAAAAAGAGAGTTAAAACTTGATAAAACTGTAAATTATACTGTTCAACGCAACCCGCTAGAGTCTGTATTGGGCAAAATGGGGGCAGAATTTGGACAAGGTTTTAGCGAAACTGTAACGCAACAATTGCAAAGTCAAAAACAAGTGAGTTTGCAATAAATGTGAAAAAATAGACAGGATATTATGACAACCAAACCGATTATTCATTTTGCACATGCCAATGGTGTTCCATCATTAGTTTATCGAAAACTTTTTGACTTGTTGTCTGAAAATTATCAGATTATTTTTGTACCGCTACTTGGGCCAGATAAACGTTACCCTATTGATAATAATTGGGAAAGTTTAGTGAATCAGGTGATTGACAGCATTGTACAGCAGGCAAAAGGGCAGGCAGTCATCGGTTTGGGGCATTCTTTAGGTGCTTTACTCACCTATATGGCAAGTCGTAAACGTCCTGAGCTTTTTCAGCAAGTGGTGATGCTTGATCCACCTTTGATTATGGGAGCTGCTTCTTTTGCTTTTGATATGGCAAAGTTATTTTACCCAAAAATGGTTGATCAGCTTAGCCCTGCGGGACTGTCAAAACGTCGTCGTGATCAGTGGGATTCTCGTGAGCAGGCGGCACAATTGTTTCGTCCAAAACCCTTTTATCGTAATTTTGATTCTGACTGTTTTTCTGATTATCTTCGTTATGCTCTCACTGAAGATAGCATTACGGGTGGTTTTACTCTCACGATTCCTAAAGTTGATGAACTGGCAATTTTTCGCACAAACCCTTCAAATTGGTGGCGAGTTTGGCCTGAAAAGCCACCTGTCATAACACGTATGATTGTCGGAGAGAAGAGTCCGTTTTATGAGCGTAAGTTTACTGAAATGGCACAAAAACGCCTGGGGATTCCTTTTTCAGTCATGGCGGGTGGGCATATGTTCCCATTAGAACATCCAGTAGAAACCACGCATTTAGTTCAGCAGGTGATAAAAAAAAGCGCATCATGAAGATGCGCTTTTTTTTAGAACTTACAAAATTGTATCGGGCCTGATAGTGGCTTACCTTGGTAGTCAACTTGTTGAGCTGATACATATTGAAGTTGCCCAGAACAGATCCATTCAACCACTTGTGGGTAAATCACATGTTCTAAAACATGAACACGCTCAGCTAAATGTTCTGCATTATCATGCTGAGCAACAGCAATCACACCTTGTGCGAGAGCTTGACCTGCATCCAGCTCATCCGTGACAAAGTGCACGGTACAACCATGCCAGCGATCACCAGTATTGAGTACACGCTGATGGGTGTGCATACCTTTGTAGGCTGGTAGTAATGAAGGATGAATGTTTAACATCTTTCCTTCCCAAGCCTGTACAAATTTAGGTGTTAAAATGCGCATAAAGCCAGCAAGAATGACCAAATCCACATCCCAAGCCTGAAGCTGTTGCTGCATCGCAGTATCAAAAGCTTCACGGGTAGGGAATTTTTTATGTTCGATCACATGTGTGGCAATATTTGCTTGCTGGGCACGCTGCAAAGCGTAGGCATCTGGTCGATTTGACAAGACACCTACAATCTTGCCTGATAAATTTGCATCAATCAGTGCTTGTAAGTTACTTCCGTTGCCTGAAACCAGTACTGCAATTTTGATCATGCGATTTTCTTTATGCAAATAACACACGAACTTTTTCGTCTGCACCTTCAACAGATTCAGCATTTTCTTGGATATGACCAATTTTCCATGCTTTCTCGCCTTGAGCATTTAAAATGTCGATGGCTTTATCTGCTTCACTTGCATCTACAGCGATGACCATACCAACGCCACAGTTAAATGTGCGGTACATTTCAAAGCGTTCAACATTACCTTCGCGTTGTAGTAACTGGAACAACTCTGACCATTCCCAAGAGCTTTCGTTAATCACTGCTTGAGCGCCATTTGGCAATACGCGTGGCAAGTTACCTGGTAAGCCGCCACCTGTGATGTGCGCCATAGCATGAACATCAACTTGTTTGCAGAGTTCAAGCACTGGTTTTACATAAATACGTGTTGGTTCCATTGCAGCATCTGCAAGTGGACGACCATCAACGATTTGCGTTAAATCAACATTTTTAACGTCTAAAATTTTACGGAGTAATGAATAACCGTTTGAATGTGCACCAGAAGATGCAACACCGATTAAGATATCACCAGCTTTGACTTTTGAACCATCAATGATTTTGCTTTGTTCAACCACGCCAACAGCAAAACCTGCTAGATCGTAATCTTCACCTTCATACATGCCAGGCATTTCAGCAGTCTCACCACCTACCAATGCACAGCCTGCAAGCTCACAGCCCTTACCAATACCAGTAACGACATTTGCAGCAACATCAACATTCAAGTGCCCAGTTGCATAATAGTCAAGGAAGAAAAGGGGTTCTGCGCCACAAACCAAAAGATCGTTAACGCACATGGCAACAAGGTCTTGACCAATAGTGTCATGACGATTTAAGTTAAGGGCAAGGCGTAATTTTGTGCCTACGCCATCGGTGCCTGAAACTAAAACAGGCTCTTCATAGCCCTTTGGAATTTTACATAATGCACCAAAGCCGCCTAGTCCGCCCATTACTTCTGGACGAGTTGTGCGTTTTGCGACAGATTTGATGCGATCGACAAGTGCATCACCTGCTTCGATGTCTACGCCTGCATCTTTGTAGCTTAAGCCAGTATTTGAATTGGAAGTCGAGTTGCTCATATGAAGAAGTCTCCGCTTTGGCCGCAGATTATAACCTAATATACGAAATTCTTACGTTATTTATGCATGAAAATGTTATCTTTGCTTATTAAATTATCCTTAATAAATAATCTTATAAATTGAAGTAGGCAAATACATGATCGATCGTCCATTACGTCGTATCTTTATTTTGGTAATTATTGCGCTATTACTGTGGCTGATTTATTTACTTAAACCTGTTGTCATTCCATTTGTCGGGGCATTTTTCATTGCTTATCTGTTCAGCCCACTGGTCGCGCGTTTATCAAAGTTGGGGCTACCTCGCTGGCTATCAACCTGTGTGGTATTTCTAGGTATTAGTGTTGGCTTAACCTTTGCGCTTTGGTATGTCGTACCTTTGGTCTGGAAACAGGTGATTTATGCTCGTGATAGCATTCCAGCGGGCGTGCATTGGGTCAATCATCATTTCTTGCCATGGGCAGAGCGCACTTTTAATCTTCAGCCTATGCGTATAGACACAGATCAGATGTCAAATGCGATTATGCAGTATATCAAGACCAATTATAGTATTGATAATATTCAGACTTTGGTACTTCGCCTTGCTCAATCGGGATTAAATTTTATTCAGATCGGCGGTACGGTCGTATTGGTACCCATTATTACTTTCTACTTTTTGCTAGATTGGGAGCGCATGCTCAAGCAAATGCATCGCTTGATTCCACGCCCGTACGAAAAAAATACCATGCGGATTGTACGTGACTGTCATATGGTATTGGGGGCATTTGTCAAAGGGCAAATTTTGGTCATGTTCTTGTTAGGCGTGGTTTATGCAGTTGGCTTACAGCTCATTGGTCTGGAGGTAGGCTTAATCATTGGCATGGTGGCGGGTCTAGCGAGTATTATTCCTTACTTGGGCTTTGCAGTCGGGATTATTTCAGCTGTGATCGCAACTTTATTCCAGTTTGGGATTGACTGGATGCAGTTGGTTCTTGTGGGTATTGTTTTTATGATCGGGCAGGCGATAGAAGGATATATTCTACAGCCATTTTTGTTGGGTGATAAAATCGGTTTGTCTCCAGTTGCAGTGGTTTTTGCGGTTTTGGCTGGGGCTCATTTAGGTGGTATTCTCGGGATGTTGATTGCATTGCCTGTAGCAGCAATCATTGTGGTACTCTTAAAACATGCGCGTGAGTTTTATGAAAGTAGTATGTGGTATGGGAAATCAGCGCAGGTCATACTTGACGGAGAAAACGGTAAGAGTGTCCATGTCGATGCTGAAAATATTAATGTTGATATAACAATAAAAAATCAGCAAGATAGCCAAAAATCAAGTAAGATTGATTCAGATAAATTCTAGGTACATGTGCATTTATGCGTCAATTACAACTCGACATAGAACCTCAACTTGATGCCCGAATTAGTGATTTTTCAGGGCCAAGTTGGGGGCATGTCATTGATGCAATTCGCCAGCTACATGCAGGGTTAGTCAACCGTTTTTATGTTTATGGCGGCGCAGGGACAGGGAAAAGCCATCTTCTATCGGCAATTTGTGATTCTTATTGTGAAATTGGTAAAACAGCCATTCAAGTTTCATTATTGCAATTGCTGGATGCGCCAATTGAAGCAATTACTTCATTAGAACAATATGATTTGGTTGCCTTAGATGATATCGAGGCAATTAGTGGTGTAAAACACTGGCAGAAAGCCGTATTCCACCTGATTAATAATAGTGATCAGGAAGGTCGGCAGTTGGTATTTTCATCACGTTATGCTCCTATTGAACTCAAACTTGAGTTACCTGATCTACAGTCACGCTTAACACAGGCAGTGAGTGTGAAGTTGCCCAATGGGAGTTTATATGCTGACCGACAGGCTTTGGTGCTTTCGGTATTGGGACGTCGGGGTGTCCATCTCGATCAGCAAATCATTGATTATTTATTGTTGAATGGTCCACATCAGGCATCTTTGTTATTACAGGCCGTTGAGCGTTTAGAAAAACTACTCAAAGGTGAAAAAACCAAGTTGTCAAATGCAACATTACGTCAAATTTATGCGCTGATTGATGAATATCAGCAAACATCATTCTCTCATTAACTTGAGGGCGTTGGCGCTGGGTGATTGATCTGCTGGAATTTTTGCATATATTCCTGACGGATCAAATTACGCTCTTGTAGTGTTTTGGCTTTTTGCATGCGTAGTCGCATGGTTTGACGTTGCTGTATGCTCATTTGTTGCCATACATCGCGCATACGTTGTTGTTCTTGTTCTGGTAGTTGCGTAAACCAATCCATTCGTTGCTGAATGCTGTTACTCTGCTGAGTAGGCATCTCTTTGAGATTTTGATAACGCTGAATCAGTTGTTTTTGCTGCTCCACTGTCAACTCATCCCAGTTGTCATCGACTTGAGCAGTTGTGGTACTTTTTGTGTGAAATGGCCAAAAGCGTTCAAATCCCGCAAAACTGGTTTGCAAGAAGGCAAGTGCACAAAAAGCTAAGGTCACTTTCTTAACTGCCATGAGAATTATGATCCTCTCCAAATACCATAACCATTTCCAAATCTTCGACCATTTGTGGTGAAAGCTTATTGGTATTGTTATTGACAATTGCCTGCTGAGGATGGGTTTTCTCAGAGAAATTGAACGCAGTGGGTAATACCAAGAACCCTGTTAAGGTCGCTGCAAGTGCAAAGCTTGTCATTTTCCACATCGAGTGGCGATGAGCTTTCTCTACATGCACTTTTTCAATGACCTGATACATCAACACATTTTTATCTTTATGTGTTTCTGCGAGGTGGTCAAGACGTTGCGTAATTTTTTTTGCAAAATCATCATTCTTCATGTGATGATCCTCCAATATGTGGATTAAGGTGTGCTAATGCTGTTCTTAAACCTTGTATAGCGCGGTGATAGTGGGTTTTTACACTACCTTCGCTACAATTCATAATTTGAGCAGTGGTTTGGGTATCAAAGCCTTCCCAAGCGCGCAGCATGAAGGCTTGCTGTTGACGTACAGGGAGTTGACGAATTGCCTGTTGAATTTCTTCAATCGTCACTGCCTGATCTAGTGTATCAAAAGGATTGAGCTGTTGTTGATCCTCAATTTCAAGTATTTCTTCACTGTCATCATCAAGACTGATTTTCTTGAAAAGTGAAAAAGGTTGTGATCTTCGTGCTTCTTTGCGCCGCCAATCTTGTAATTTATTGTTTAAAATAGTGTAGAACAACGGGTACCATTCATTAATTTCTTTATCAGCATAAGATTTGTGCAAGGAGATAAATGCTTCCTGTACCAGATCCATTGCGATACCTTGTTGTCCCTGTGTTGCATTTTCCATCATAACCAAGGCACGACCAGTCACGTCTTGCATAAAAAACTTAAGACGTTGTTCAGTCGTTTTTGACTGACTAAGTTCAGACTTGGTCTCTTTTGGTGTTAGATCCATAGAGATGGAAAATCCTGTCATGGGATACCCACCATATTGTTTCAACAATGTATTTCTAATAACGTTCAAACAACATGGAAGGTTGACAATTCTACTAAATTTTTTCAGTTTAAAGTAATTTGAGTAAAAAAGGGCTTAAAGTAAAATAAATGAAACGATTTATTGGCGTTGGCGCACCATCTCAAATAAGCAGATCGAACCTGCGATTGCAACATTTAAAGACTCTTGTCCACCTGGTTGTGGAATAGCAACTGCTTTGGCATGAGCTAAAGCATATTCAGAAGCACCTTGTCCTTCATTGCCTAGAATCCATACACAAGGTGTGCTGAGGTTTTGAGCATATAAACTTTCAGAACGATGTGAACTGGTGACATAAACTGGAATTTTGAAATCAGGTAATAATAAGCTGAGATCGGCATTTTCAAAGCATAATAGCGAGAATTGAGCACCCATACCTGCACGTAAAACACGAGGAGACCAAAGTGCAGCAACGCCTTTGGTACAGATGATCTGTTTGACATTTGCCGCTGCCGCCGAGCGCAGTAAAGTACCGACATTTCCAGGATCCTGAACATCATCAAGAATAAGGGTATCTGCTTTTAAATCAACAGTTTGGGCATGTTTTGGAATATCAATAATCGCAAGGCATGCTAGAGAAGTGCCTAGTGTGCTGAGATCTTTATATAAACTTTCACTAATAATAAAAATTTGCCCTTGATACTGCTCTTGGATTTTTTCCAGATCAGGGTGTTCTAGAGCTGCTTCGGTGGTAAAAAGTGAAACAAGATTTTTATGTGTTTGCAACCATGCTAGACACAAATGTGTGCCTTCAAGAACGGTTTGCTGATGTTTTTTACGATATTGGTTTTGCTCAATCAGTGAACGCAGATGTTTAATTTTTGCGTTGTCTTTTGAAGCAAGAAAAGTCATGGACATAGTAATAACCGCTTAGATGTAAGGCTTAGCTTACATCTAAGTCTAAAACAAGAAAAGATAAATCAATTAATGGTAGCTAGTAACAAGTTCAACTTCATCTTTACTACCCAAAATCACAGGTACACGTTGGTGTAATTCAGTTGGCTGAATGTCTAGAATACGAACACGACCAGTCGTTGCTACACCACCAGCTTGTTCAACGAGCATGCTCATCGGGTTTGCTTCATACATTAAACGTAAACGACCTGCTTTTTTCGGGTCTTTCAAGTCATACGGATACATGAAAATACCGCTACGGCATAAAATACGATGAACATCACCTACCATACAAGCGACCCAACGCATGTTAAAGTCTTTACCGCGAACGCCTGTTTTTCCTTCAAGTAATTCATTAATATAACGTTTTACAGGTTGTTCCCAGTGGCGCTGGTTAGATGCATTAATTGCAAATTCCTGAGTTGTAGGGCTAATGCTAATATCTTGTTTTGTTAATACAAACTCTTGACTATCAACATCATAGGTAAAGAAAACAGTACCTACACCTACAGACAGTGCCAACATGGTCGATGGACCGTACATGACATAGCCTGCTGCAACCTGGTCAACACCTGCTTGCATAAAATCTTCCGCTTGGGTCACGGCATTTTTTGCAGGAAGAATTGAGAAAATTGTGCCAACACACATATTAATGTCAATATTGCTTGAGCCATCAAGAGGGTCAAACAAAACGAGATATTGACCATTTTCCTGTGCTGAAGTAAAAGTATCCAGTTCTTCAGATGCTAAACCACCCACGTGTGGATGAACTTGTAGAGCATCAATTAAGATTTGGTTAGAAATCACATCAAGTTTCTTTTGCGTTTCGCCCTGAACATTCTCATGTTCTGCACTACCCAAAATCCCTGCAAGGGCACCTTTTTGTAATGCCTGATCAATCGTTTTGCAGCTCTCAATAATCGTTTCAATGACACTGGCTAGTTCTGGTGTAAGATTTCCCTGTTGTTGTTTTAGATAGTGGGATAATGTGGCAGTTGACATAATGAGGTTGCTCCAAACTTTGTGCAATATGTTCTTGGCTAGAACGGCTGGGGCATATTTTAGATGAGAACCGCAAAAAATAAAAATTTTATAGACACAATTGACATTATTTTTCAGCTTGCAAGTCTTGTAGAACATGCTATTTTAAAATTATAACAAGAGGAAAGAGGATATCGTTATGACAACAAAGACTTTTGATGCCATGCCGACGCCAAGTGAAGCGATTGATTTTAATGATATTACTGATGAAAATGTCAAATCAGCTTGGGCGAATTATGAGACCAAACCTGAATACAAAGAATTTAACAAGCATGATCTGATTGAATCGATGCAATCATGCAAAATTGATGAAAATACGAAAAAAATACTCGACCATTAAAAAAGCGCTCCATTTTGAGCGCTTTTTTAATACAAGGATTACTTATTTTAGAAGTGGAGGCACTGCTTCATAGTTTAATTCTACGCGGCGGTTTTCTTTCCATGCGTTTTCGTCATGCCCTGGGTTAATTGGCATTTCTTTACCATAGCTTACGGTATCTAGTTGGGTTGGATTAACACCGTAAGAAACAAGATAGTTAAATACCGATTTTGCACGGCGTTCGCCGAGTGCCATATTGTATTCACGTGTACCACGTTCATCGGTATGACCTGTTAGTGCAATCTTAGAACCAGAGTTTGCTTTTAAAAAGTCAGCATGAGCTTGAAGTGTTTGATAGTCAGTAGGTGACAAGTCACTGCTGTCATAACCAAAATGTACAACACGTTGAGCAAGAAATGCTCGGTTAGCATCTGTAACGCCTTTGGCTGAAGCACCTTTTAAGTTCTTTGCATCAAGTGCTGCGTCGTCGCTTAAACCTGCAGTATTGACTGTTGTTGTACCTGATGGGTTGGTTGTAGGATTAACTTGAGTTGTTGGCTTGCGGCTCGCACATCCTGTAAAAATTACAGTAGATGCCAACACTGGAAGGATAAGAAGTTTTAAAGTTTTCATGATGGATACTCCACAATCACGATATGTAATAAAAACTGAAATTATTTAGGTGCCCATGCAGGTTCACGGACTTCGCCTTGCTCACTTGGAAGGTTCATACGGAATTGACTATTGGTCGAAATAATCGACAACAAACCGCGATTGCCTTCATGAGTGGCGTACACTACCATTTGCCCATTTGGTGAGAAACTTGGTGATTCATCTAGGTCAGTTGGGGTGAGTACATTGAGCACGCCAGAATTTAGATCCTGAATTGCAACCTTAAAATTACTGCCTGAAGGTCGATGTACCATCGCCAGTTTTTGACCGTCAGCACTGAGCGTACCGCGTGCATTAAACGTCCCTCGGAAGGAGATGCGTTTACTTGAACCATCGGCAAATGTATAGCGATAGATCTGTGGTGAGCCACCTCGGTCAGAGGTGAAAATAAAAGACTTACCATCTGGTGCATAACGCGCTTCGGTATCAATTGCTGAATCATTGGTAATGCGTTGATATTGGTGAGTCGCGAGATCCATACGGTAGATATCAGGATTCCCATCCATAGATGATGTAAACAACATTGATTTACCATCTGGCGAGAAGCTTGGTGCGCCGTTTAAACCTTTGAAGTTAGTGAGTACCTGACGTTGTCCTGTCGATAAATCCTGTAAATAAATTGCAGGGCGTTTGGTTTCAAACGAGACATACGCAATTTGTTTACCATCTGGTGTCCAAGCAGGCGACAGAATTGGATAATGTGAAGACAAAACTGTAAATGGTCGCTCACCATCTGTATCTGCAATTTGCAAAGTGTAGCGTTTGTCCGAATTACTTGGATCTCGTAAGACATAGGCAATACGTCCACTGAAATCCCCTTGAATGCCTGTGAGTGCCTGATAAATGGCATCACTCATCATATGGGCGGCTTGACGTATGCGAGAAGTCGGTACGGTTAAAACTTCATTGAGTAAGTATTTTTGTTTATCTACATCGTAGAGCTGATAATGAACTTGATTGGTATTGGCATCGATTGTGGTAATTTTACCTACGACTACATAAGGAATACCTGTAGTTTTCCAGCTGGCAGCATTGATATTGTCAATACTGCCACTGGTTGGTAAGTTTTGTGATGCACTGCTAAAGCGTCCCGAACGATTCAGATCAGTCTCTACGATTGGGTAAATGCTTTGATCATTGCTAAATGGCACAATCGCAATTTTAGGTGCTTGTTCAGGTGCTTTGGCAATTTCAAGGTGCAGTTGAGCTGAGGTCGTTGTGGATAGGGTAGAGCCCAATCCTGCAACAAAAGCTAAGGCAAGAAGATGCTGACGTTTCATTTCCATCATTGTTATGCAGATCTTAGGGTGAAAAGGTTTTACACAATCTAAACCATGCGGGTTAAATAAACTATTACTTTGCTGTAAAAGTTATATAAAAAAATTGTCGATATTGAATGGCATCTGGGAGTGGATAAGGGGCTGATTGTAAAATCGCTTGGCGAATACTGCCTTGCATTTCTTTTGAGTTGCTTTGAATTTCTGTACTTAACACATTGCCGTCTGAATCTAGTTGAATTTTTACTTTTGCGGTTTGTTCTGAACTATGCGGAGGAACATTCCAAGCATTTATAATTTTACGTCTATATAAATTCTTCCATGCCTGAATAGCTTCAATTTCAGCTGCTGTCAGTTTAGTGTTGAATCCCTCTGGATGTTTAATATTAGTATCAGTTTGTTTTATTGCTTCTCGTGCAGTTTGTTGTGGAGTATTTGCTTGGGGTTGTTCGGAAGCTTCTAGTATAGAAGTGGTTTGTTTCGCAAATACGGAATGACTTGAACTTAAAATGATAAGTGTAATTAAATGGGTTGAAAGATATTGGAAAGTTGATTTTAAATTAGACATGATTTTAAGTTTTGGTATGACCTTCTTGTGAAAATCATACCTATTTAAAGCTTATTTTGCAGTAGCAGTAGCAGTAAAAGTTGAAGTAAAGCTTTGAGCTTCAAGACGCGCAGCAGGATCACTTGGCATCGGGTAAGGTGCAGCACTGAGCACAGCAGCTTTTACACTGGCTTTTACATCAGGGTCACTTGAATTAACAAGCACATTCGTTACTTGACCTGTAGGACTTAAAGTTACAATTGCCGTAGCTTTTGTTCCTGTTTTTCCTAGAGGAACCTCCCATACACTCTTAATTTTATTGGTAAATTCTCGTTTTGCTGTTGAAGCAATTCGTTTGGCTTCTGCCTTTTTATTGGCAGCATCTTTAGTGGCTTGAGCTTTCGCATCTGCATCTGCTTTGGCTTTTGCATCAGCCGCCGCCTGTTTTTTGGCTTCTAATGCAGCTTGATGTTTAGCGTCTGCATCGGCTTTACGTTTTGCATCAGCAGCCTTGGCTTTCGCATCAGCCGCCGCCTGTTTTTTGGCTTCTAATGCCGCTTGATGTTTAGCGTCTGCGTCGGCTTTACGTTTTGCATCAGCAGCCTTGGCTTTCGCATCAGCCGCCGCCTGTTTTTTAGCTTCTAATGCAGCTTGATGTTTTGCATCTGCATCTGCTTTGCGTTTTTCATCAGCAGCCTTGGCTTTCGCATCAGCCGCCGCCTGTTTTTTAGCTTCTAAAGCAGCTTGATGCTTTGCGTCTGCATCGGCTTTGCGTTTTTCATCAGCAGCCTTGGCTTTTGCGTCAGCATCAGCCTGTTTTTTAGCCTGTAATGCTGATTGGCGTTTTGCCTCTGCAGCCGCTTTAAGTCGTGCATCAGCAACGGCTTGTTTTTGTGCTTCAAGAGTGGCTTGGCGTTTAGCATCCGCTGCCGCCTGTTTTTTGGCTTCAAGTGCAGCTTGGTGTTTTGCTTCGGCTGCTGCTTGTTTTTGTGCCTCGGCAGCCTGATGTTTTGCGTCAGCATCAGCCTGTTTTTTAGCTTCAAGTGCAGCTTGATGTTTTGCTTCTACAGCGGCTTTTGCATCTGCTTGTTTCTGAGCATTTAATGCTGCCTGATGCTTGGCGGCTTCGGCCGCCGCCACTGTTGCAGCAAGTGCGGCAAGCTGTTTAGTATCAGCAGAGCTTGATTTGGCTTGTGGCTCAGGAGTTGGCTCTGGTTTTTCTACAGCCTTGGCCGCAGCTTGAGTTGAATCTTGTTCAGGTGCTGTGGCTGTTTCAGTATTTTCTTTTTGTGGCAAAGTACTTGGATCAACCAAATAAGTTTTTAATTTTTTTGGTGGTTCAGGTGGTTTGCTTAAGCCTAAATACAATAATCCCACAACAGCAATCACGTGTACGCCAAGGGTAAATCCGATGGCGATCGCTTTTTGCTGAAAAGGTGGTTTTTGAATCTGTTTCATAAGTTACTTCACTGGCTCAGTGAGTAAGCCAACTTGTTCCAATCCTGCTTGTTGCAAGTTTGCCATGAGTGTGACCACATCACCATATGGGCGTGATTTGTCACCATTAACCAATACATTAAGTTGAGTATGATTTTGGCTGGCTTGCTGTTGGGCCTTGCTCAGAATATCTTTGAGTTGATCAAGCGAAAGTGGCTGATCATTATGATTATCCTGATAGTTTAAATAGTAATTTCCATCTTTATTTAAACTGACAATAGCAGGGGTGTCTTTAGATTCAAACGGGGTGCTGCTGGCTTGAGGTAAATCTACCTTTATACTGCTAGTAATCATTGGCGCAGTCACCATAAAAATCACCAGCAAAACCAGCATGACATCAATGTAAGGTACAACATTCATGTCACTTTTTAGAGGTTTTTTAATACGCTCGAAGCGTCCAGAACGTTGGATTGCCATTATTCAGCATCCTGTGTGGTACTGAAAGATTGACGTTGCAATAAAGCAATCATTTCTTCTGAAAATAATGCTCGGTCTGAGTACACTGCTTCACTTTTTGCAGTGAAATGGTTAAATGACAACACAGCAGGAATCGCAGCAAATAAGCCAATTGCGGTCGCAACCAAGGCTTCTGCAATACCAGGAGCAACGGTTGCCAAAGTGACTTGCTCGACAGCAGCCAAGCCAATAAAGGCATTCATAATGCCCCAGACTGTGCCAAATAAACCAATATAGGGTGCAACCGAACCAATACTCGCTAAAGCACTGAGTCCAGATTCCATATAGCTTTGATCGCGGCTTAAGCCCACACGTAAAATGCGTTCTGTGCCTTCGATAGTTTGTACCAAAGGTGCATGGCGTTTCTTAAGTTTTAAAAACTCTCCAAAACCTTGGTAGAAAATATCTTCTAAACCATGGCGTTTTGAGTTGAGCTGTGCATTATTGTACAGGGTACTGAGTTCAGCGCCCGACCAGAAAATTTTCTGAAAATGTTCATCTTGTTGCTGGGCTTTTCTAAAGCCTAAATATAATCTGGCAATCAAGTACCAGCTATATAGCGAAGCCAAAAACAGTAGCAGCATAACAGCTTGAACGACGGGGCTTGCTTGCAAAACTAAATCGGAAATATGCAGGGTAGCAGTTACTTGATTTGCCATAGTACAACAGGTCACTTATGCTTTTTCTTGATCCAATTGTTCTTGAATCAACTGACGGAGATAATCGGGAAGTCGACGTGGACGCATCTCTTTGCTTAGGCACGCGAGTTCAACTTCACCAGAAGCCAGCAAGATTTCATCACGATAAATTTCTTGTTGCAATACAAATGACGCAGTTTTACAAGAAATTACACGCGCAGTTACAGTGATCAGGTTATCCATCAGAATAGGACGGTGATATTTGATCTCAATTTTATGGACAACAAAGTTGTAATCGGTTTGATGCCAGTAATGATCAATGCCTGAAGCACGTAACCATTCGGTACGAGTACGCTCCATATAACGAATATGGTTGGCATGATAAACAATGCCTCCTGCATCGGTATCTTCAATGTAAACACGTATTTTGAACTCAAAACGATTAGTCATAAATGTTTTCCATAATTACGTTTCAGGTGGAGTCAATCCAAATTGTAAATAAGATTGATTGGTCGCAATTCGGCCACGCGCGGTACGCATGACAAAACCTTGTTGAATCAAATAGGGTTCAATTACATCTTCAAGCGTGCCACTGTCTTCAGCCATAGCTGCAGCTAGTGCTTCAATTCCTGCTGGCCCACCATCGAAGCGCTCCAGCAACATACTCAAATAGCGGCGATCAAGGGTGTCTAAGCCTGCTTTGTCGACATTGAGCATATTAAGGGCACGCTGCGCCATGTCTTGAGTGACTTCACCAGTGCCTTTGACCTGTGCATAATCTCGCACACGACGTAACAAACGGTTGGCAATACGCGGTGTACCGCGAGCGCGGCGAGCGATTTCTGCTGAACCTTCGGGCGTCATTGGCACATCCATCAGCATGGCTGAACGGCTGACAATTGAGGTGAGATCTTCTACAGAGTAAAATTCAAGGCGCTGTACAATGCCAAAACGGTCGCGTAATGGTGAAGTGAGTAAGCCCGCGCGTGTCGTTGCAGCCACTAAAGTAAACGGCGGTAAATCGAGTTTAATCGAACGCGCAGCAGGACCTTCACCAATCATGATGTCGAGCTGATAATCTTCCATGGCAGGATAGAGAATTTCTTCAATCACTGGAGAAAGACGATGAATTTCATCAATAAACAGCACATCACCTTCTTCGAGGTTGGTTAACAGTGCTGCCAAATCACCTGCACGTTCAAGGACTGGACCAGAGGTGGATTTGAGATTGCCACCCATTTCACGGGCAATAATATTGGCAAGTGTGGTTTTTCCCAGACCTGGAGGGCCAAAAATTAAGGTGTGATCCAGTGCTTCGCCGCGACCACGGGCTGCACCAATGAAAATTTCCATTTGCTCGCAGACAACAGGCTGCCCGACATAATCGGCAAGTGTTGCTGGTCGAATGGCCCGATCCATATGATCTTCTGTTTTTTCTACACTACTAATTAATCGATCTTGCATGGTGCTTATCATTTCATCATGGATTTAAGTGCTGCACGAATCAGGTCTGCGACATCGGTATATTGATCTTTGACTAAAGCAATTGCTTTTTGCGCTTCGGCAGGTCTATAGCCCAAAGACTGTAATGCTGCTTCGGCTTCTGCAACTGCAGAATTGCCAGAAAGTTGTAAAGTGCTATTTGGATGATTCTGTGTTTGATGACCAGATAGCCCTTTAACGCGATCTCTTAATTCAATTAATAAACGTTCAGCAGTTTTCTTGCCCACTCCAGGTACTTTGACCAAAGTGTTTACGTCATCATGTTCAATCGTTTGAATGAGTAGTTCGACACTTAATGTGGATAAAATCCCGAGTGCCATTTTTGGACCTACACCATTAACCTTGAGTAAAGTTTTAAAAATACTTTTTTCTTGAGTATCTAAAAAACCATACAATTGCTGCGCATCTTCACGCACAACGAGGTGTGTCCATAGTGTCACTTTTTGCCCCTTTTGTAATTGGCAAAAAGTTGAAAGTGGCGTATCAATTTCATAACCGACGCCATTCACATTTAATAAAACGCTTGGTGCAGTTTCGATGGAGATAATTTCGCCAATTAAGCAGCCAATCATGTCAATATTTCCTGAAATTATATAAAAGAGGTTGGTCGACCTTGCAAAACTTGCGCGAGGTCATATGCTTCATGGTCTGAAAACTTACTGATAATATCGAGCACCTGCATGATGTTTTGGTAGTGATTTACCCCAAAATTTGCGCCAGATTGCTGCAAAATTGACATCATACGCTGATCTTTAAAGCTCAGTTGCTTGTTTGGAACAGTCAGTGGAATAAAGGCATCGAGAATAGATTGTAAACTCATGTGTGCAACAATTTCTAAATCTAGTTTTTGTCTGTGCTTAAAGATTTTTTCACGTGCCAGATTTTTTGCTTGCTCAATACCCTCTGAAATATCGGCAGAACAGTATTGCAGCAGTGTTCCTTCGAGTTGACCTGTTAAAATCTGGTATTGATGCTTGGCAAAAGCTGTCGTGACCTCATCGACAAGGCGTTTCATGACGCGTCCGCGTAAAGCTGCAATTTTTTGTTGCCATGTACTCCACGGCACAGAGAGTTCGCTAGGTACACCATAGTCGGCAATTAAGTTTAAAAAGATCGGTTCAACTTCTTGGTAACTGAGAATGTTCAGGCTAATACCATCTTCTAAGTCAATCAGGGCATAACAAATGTCATCGGCAGCTTCGAGCAAGTAGGTGAGTGGATGGCGGCAATAATGATATTCACCCAGTTGAATCAGCCCAAGCTGTTCGGCAATTTCTTTTAAAATTTCTTTTTCGGTCTGGTAGCAGCCAAATTTTGCTCGGTGGTGAGAAGGCTGGTCACCCTGAGATTCAATGGTTTTAGACAACCATGGATACTTTAAATATGCGCCAATGGTGGCACAGGTTAAACGCATGCCACCGTTGTCAGGATGGTAGTCAACGCGGGTTAGTAAGCGTAAACCTTGTGCATTGCCTTCAAACTGACGTACATCGGCTTGTTCTTCTGGGCTTAATTCGGTGAGAAAATCAGTGTGAGAAGCATCGTCAAACCATTCGCGAATCGCGTATTCACCTGCATGTCCAAATGGTGGATTGCCAATGTCATGTGCTAAACAGGCTGCCTGAATGATGGCTCCGACATCGGCAGGGGTAATCCACATGGGTAAATCATCTTTGATTTTTTCGGCTGCCATCATGCCGAGTGAACGTCCGATACAGGAAACTTCGAGTGAATGGGTGAGACGGGTGTGAACGCCATCGTGTTGGGTAAGGGGATGTACTTGGGTTTTTCTATTTAATTGACGAAAACTTTGTGAAAAAATAATGCGATCATAATCTTTATGAAATGGGCTGCGTCCTAATTCGTTGCGACTTTTTTTTGTACCTAAACGGATTGCTGATAGCAATTCTAACCAACGCATTTGTCTCATGAATTCAGTTTTTATTCCTTGTAAAAAGACATCATGCCAAAAAAGCGCTATAGACTCTAGAGCATAACGTCATGACTTGTCGTAATTGCAGATGTTGCGCAGTTTATCTCGTATAAATGTCGAAGCAATGACTAATTTCTGCTATATAAAAGCTAAGTACAAACATAAAATTTAGAGCCGACAATAATGACACGACATTCTTCTCATACCGAAAAACATTATACCGAACGCTCAGGTTGGTTACGTGCTGCGGTACTCGGTGCAAATGATGGCATTATTTCTGTGACCAGTTTGGTGATCGGAATTGCAGCAAGTGGCGCATCTGCACAAACATTACTGGTGAGCTGTATTGCAGGTTTGATTTCGGGTGCTGTATCCATGGCGGCAGGTGAATACATTTCAGTCAAGTCACAACAAGACATTGAGCAAGCTGACCTGAAAATGGAAGCACATGAATTGCATCACAACCCAGATCAAGAACTTAAAGAACTCACCAGAATTTATGTACAGCGTGGTTTGGAGGCGAGTTTGGCTGTTGAAGTGGCTAAACAACTGACCGCACATGACGCTTTACAAGCCCATGCCCGTGATGAAATCGGGATTTTTGAACAAACACTCGCGCAACCTTTGCAAGCTGCCTTTTCTTCAGCTTTTTCATTTTCTGTAGGTGCAGTGTGTCCACTGTTGGCAATCCTGATTTTTCCTGCGCACTGGATTCAAATTGGTGTGGGCAGTGTGGGGATTATTTCTTTGGGAATTTTAGGTGCACTCGCTAGTTATGTCGGAGGCAATAGCGTTTGGAAAGGTGCGTTACGGGTTGTGGTTTGGGGGATTTTGGCGATGCTGTTTAGTTTCTGGGTTGGTTCGTTATTTGATGTTGAGGTGCATTAATATAAGCGTGGAGATCGTACTTTGAATGTGTATTTATAAACTTGCGATTGATAATTGAGATTTTAATTTTCCTTTGTGCTCCAGTTATGAGGGAAATACAAAGAGAGTATAAATCATAGAAAGAGGACTATTTTCTATTTGAATTTGAACAGAGACCGCAGAAAAAGTCCTTTATGTTGTCTATTTGTTATACAGTTGGTTCGATTTGAAAAAAAAATTGCATTTAAAATAAGCAATCTAAAAAAAATATTTTGTAAAAATAAAGACTTCTTTAAAAATCGTTTACAGAATCTTATTTCTTGATCTAGCTGATTTGGGCTTTTCACAGTAGAATATGCGCTCTCTCTAAGTCACATTGCGGTAACGTCATTAATGACAAGCCCGTGGAGCCAAAATCAACATGTTTATCGTGGCCGGTGCCTCAGCGCATTCCTCTTTTAAGAAAACTCAACTATTATCACGTTTGACGTCAATTAGTTCTGTTCAGTCTTTTGATAGCCAATGGGTTTATCTGTTTGATCAAGCGCTCAACGAGCAGCAATATCAGTCAGCTTTACAACTTTTAAATGATGGTCAGTCTTTTGAGTTGCGTCAGGCTGCTGCCGACGAAATTCAAATTTTAGTGACTCCACGTGTCGGGACAATTTCGCCGTGGTCATCTAAAGCCACCGATATTTTCAAAAACTGTAATACACCTGTACACCGCTTAGAACGTGGTCTTTTATTTACTCTAAAAGGCGTAAGCGATGTTTCAAAAGCTGTAAGGCTGGTGTTGCATGACCGCATGACAGAGACTGTGTTTGATCAGATTGAAGATGCTCAAGCATTATTTTCAGAGACTGCACCAAAGCCACTCAATGCAATTGATATTTTGGGTGAAGGTAAAGATGCATTGGTCAAAGCTAACCAAGAGTTTGGTTTTGCATTGTCAGAGCAAGAAATTGATTACCTGACTGCGGCTTTCACCAAATTGGGTCGTAACCCGAACGACATCGAATTGATGATGTTTGCTCAAGCCAACTCTGAGCACTGCCGTCATAAAATCTTTGGTTCTGAATGGACAATCGATGGTGAAAAACAACCATTGTCTTTGTTCCAGATGATTAAAAATACTTATAAAGAATCACCAAATGATGTGTTGTCAGCATATAAAGACAATGCTTCGGTGATTGTCGGTTATGACACTATGCGTTTTTATCCAAAACAAGACGCAGCAACAGGTCATTACATTTATAAATACAAGAGCCAAGCCGCTCACATCCTCATGAAAGTGGAAACCCACAACCATCCGACAGCAATTTCTCCATTTGCTGGTGCGGCAACAGGTTCGGGTGGTGAAATCCGTGATGAAGGCGCGACAGGTCGTGGTGGTAAGCCAAAAGCAGGTTTAACAGGCTTTACGGTATCTAACCTAAACATTCCTGGTTTTGAACAACCTTGGGAAGACAACTACGGTAAACCTTCACGTATGGCATCGCCATTACAAATCATGATCGAAGGTCCTTTGGGTGGTGCAGCGTTTAACAACGAATTTGGTCGTCCAAACCTGAACGGTTACTTCCGTACCTTTGAACAAAATGTTAATGGTGAAGTGAAAGGTTTCCATAAGCCAATCATGATCGCAGGTGGTTACGGTAACATTCGTCCTGACCATGTCGAGAAAGATGCGATTCAACCAGGTGACTTACTGATTGTACTTGGTGGTCCTGCCATGTTGATCGGTCTTGGCGGTGGTGCTGCGTCTTCTGTTGATAGCGGTACGATGGGTGAAAGCCTTGACTTTGCTTCTGTACAACGTGAAAACCCAGAAATGGAACGCCGTTGTCAAGAAGTCATCGATACTTGCTGGCGCTTGGAAGACTTCAACCCAATCGTTTCTGTTCATGACGTCGGTGCTGGTGGTTTATCCAATGCTATGCCTGAACTGGTGAATGATCATGAGTTAGGTGCAATTCTTAACCTTCGTAAGATTCCATCGCTTGAGCCTGGCATGAGCCCAATGGAAATCTGGTCAAACGAAGCACAAGAACGTTATGTCTTGGCGATTCGTCCAGAATCTTTGGCACAATTTGAATCGATTTGTGCTCGTGAACGCTGCCCGTTTGCTGTACTGGGTGAAGCGACTGAAGCACGTCATCTTACTGTTGAAGATCCATTATTTGAGAACAAAGCAGTCGACATCCCAATGCAAGTGATGTTGGGTGGCACGCCACGTATGCAACGTTCTTACGAAACGATTGAACGTCAAGGTAACGATTTTGATGCATCGAAAGTTGATTTGAAAGACGCAATTTTCCGTGTCTTGAAAAACCCGACTGTTGCATCTAAATCATTCTTGATTACCATTGGTGACCGCTCAATTACAGGTATGGTTGCACGTGACCAGATGGTTGGTCACTGGCAGGTTCCTGTTGCTGATGCAGCAGTGACTACCACAAGCCTTGAAGGTTATACAGGGGAAGCAATGGCGATGGGCGAACGTCCACCAGTTGCATTGCTTAACCCAGCAGCATCTGCACGTTTGGCAGTGGCTGAAGCAATCTCAAACATCATGTGTGCCAATATTGAACAGATCAGCGACATTAAGTTGTCTGCGAACTGGATGGCAGCAGCAGGTCAAAAAGGCGAAGATCAAGCCTTGTTTGAAGGTGTGAAAGCGATTGGTATGGAAATGTGCCCTGCGTTGGGTATTGCGATTCCAGTGGGTAAAGACTCACTTTCAATGCGTACCACTTGGACAGATGAAGGCGTCGATAAAGCCGTGACTTCACCTATGACAGGTGTCATTACCGCATTTGCGCCAGTCTTGGATGTTCGTAAAACATTAACACCTGAGCTAAAACAGCTTGATGATTCAGTGCTTGTACGTATTGATTTGTCAAAAGGTCAGTTCCGTTTAGGCGGTTCGATCCTTGCTCAAGTTTATAAAGCAATCGGTTCAGTGACACCTGACGTAGACAGTTTTGATGACTTCAAAGCATTCTTTGCATTAGTTCAAGACTGGAACAATCGTGGTCTGATCCAAGCTTACCATGACATCGGTGATGGTGGTTTGTTGGCAACTGTAGCTGAAATGATGTTTGCTTCACGCTTGGGTGTGGCTTTGGAAAACCAAAGCACTGAAAGCCTGTTTGCTGAAGAAATTGGTGCAGTTGTACAAATCAAAGCAGCAGACTGGGCAGCACTTGAAGCTGAGGTTGCAGCATCAAGCCTGAAAGATGCAATTACTGTTGTTGGTCAAGTGAATAACAGCGACCAGTTAAGCATCAATGGCTTAACTTTAGACCGTGCAGAGTTACAACAGGCATGGGCAGAAGTTTCACATCAAATCCAGCGTTTACGTGACAACTTTGAAACTGCTGATCAAGAGTTTGCGTTGATTGCAGATAAAAACCATAAAGGTTTGATTGCACAGCCAACATATGACTTGAATGAACCTGTAGAAGCGCCGTTCCTGAACATGCGCCGCCCAAGCATGGTGATTTTGCGTGAACAAGGCGTCAATGGTCAAACTGAAATGGCGGCTGCATTTGATAAAGTTGGCTTTAACACAGTCGATGTTCACATGAGTGATTTGCTTGCAGGTCGAGTTGACTTAAATGACTTCGAAGGCTTAGTGGCTTGTGGTGGCTTCTCTTACGGTGACGTACTGGGTGCTGGTGGTGGCTGGGCAAAATCAGTCTTGTTCAATGCAAAATTGCGTGATCAGTTCGAAAAATTCTTCCACCGTGACGATACCTTCACTTTGGGTGTGTGTAACGGCTGTCAGATGATTTCACAACTTGCACCATTAATTCCTGGTGCGGATGCTTGGCCTCGTTTCCACCGTAACACTTCTGAAGTGTTCGAAGCGCGTGCAGTGAATGTCCGTGTAGAAAAATCAGCTTCTGTATTGTTGCAAGGTATGGAAGGTTCGATTTTACCAATCGCGGTTGCGCACGGTGAAGGTCGTGTTGTGGCAAGTGCTGAAAACTTGGCAAGCTTACAAGCAGGGCATCAAGTAACTTTGCGTTATGTGGATAGCCTTGGTCAGCCAACTCAACACTATCCATTGAACCCGAACGGTTCGCCAGATGCGATTACAGGTGTAACGTCTAAAGATGGTCGTGCAACGATTATGATGCCTCACCCTGAACGTAACTTCCGTGCGATTCAACATTCTTGGGCGCCAGAAGGCTGGACTGAAGATGGTGCATGGTTACGTATGTTCCGTAATGCTCGTAAATTTATTGGTTAATTGTTGATTTAATCAAGTTGAAGAAGCCACCGTAAGGTGGCTTTTTATTTGTTTGTAAATTAGTTTATGCTGAGACTGTTAATTAACTAAATGCGTAAATTGGAAAATAAAAACATGTCTTCAAGGAAATCAGGTTTTTCAATTTTTCTCGGTATTTCTCTGAGTTTATTTTGTATAGGTGGGGCAGTATGGTTACTGTTTATTGGAAAGCTTGCAGGAGCTGAGTTTGTTGCTTTAGTTTTGGGTGGCATAGTATTAAGTTTAATTATTTATTTTTCTTCGGAAATTCAAGAGTTTTCGATTGCAGGGAATGTAGTCAAACTTAGAGAATTAAAAGATGAAGCACATCAAACCATTGAAAGTTTAAAACAAGCACGTACAGAAATTTTTAGACTAATGTTGCCACAAATATTTAGCTCTACAGGTACTTTCGGGACAAATTCGTTGGTGGATGTTCATGCAGAGAAGTTTATAATCTTATTTAATCAAATAGAAAAATTTGATTCGGTAGTTGTATTGAAAGATGATATTGATATTACTTTAAAAAAAGTAATGGCTAGGCAATATAATGAATTAAGCATTATTCATGAAACTCCTGTTGCAGTTCCATTTAATCTTGCTGAGATTAATTTAGGAAGCTTTTGGACACCTCAGGCTTTATCATTACATTTAACAGATGCTATGGTTGAAGCACAAAGAAAACATGAGGATGAATTTATTAAAGTCAAAGAAGATATTTATAATGCAGTTGATGTTTATAAAAAACTTTATGTGATCTATAAAAAAATTATGTCATTACCAAATTCATAGCAAACCTAAAGGTTAGCCCTATGCTCAAACTCATCTATTACGTTCCCGAAAGCCATCTTGAATCGACCAAACAAGCCATTTTTGCTGTGGGTGCAGGTGGCATCGGCAATTATGAACAGTGTGCATGGCAGGTTAAAGGTATCGGGCAGTTTAAACCTGTAAAAGGCGCAGACCCATTTTTAGGGCAGCTTGATCAGCTCGAACAACTTGAAGAGTGGCGTGTAGAAACCATTGTTCCTGAAGCACAGGCCAAGCAGGTTGCCCAAGCTCTACAAGCCAGCCATCCTTATGAAGAACCTGCTTTTGAGTTTATTCAAATGGTGGATATTGAATTCTAATGAATTTGAAAAACTAATGCTGGATACGCGGAAACGTCATCTGCAACTGTTCGAGGTTGGATGACTTATGAAAAAAATGTTTCTGCGATCTATAGGTATCCAGATGATTTTTGTTGAGTTTTGCAGATGACAATGGTTTTGCCTACTTTTCCCGAAAGAAAAGTAGGTCGAACCGAAGGTTAATTCTAAAGTTAAAATCATGTTGAAAAGATTCTCTTTAGAATAATCTTTAAACCTTCTGAACAAATAACTCGCGCTCAAAACGGTATTGTGGAAAGAACACACCATCTTCGGCACGTTGCCCAGCGCCGATGACCATCACAGGATATTCTTCATCACCAAGCTGTAAAATTTTACGCACGCGAGGTTCATCGAAACCTTCCATCATACAACTGTCAAAACCATAAGCGCGTAGTGCTAAAACTAAATTTTCACAAGCAAGGGCAGTGCTTTTAACAGCCCAAAGTTTACGGTCTGCGGGACTAAATGCAGTGACAGGCAGTGGGGTAAATTGCCGAACAACGCTAAAAGCCAGTTTTTTGGCATTGCCAATACTGTTGAATAGCCCTGTTTTGTAATTGTAAGCAATAAAGCGATAATATTGCTGCACTGCTTTTGGTGCTTTAGGCATTGGAAACTGACTCAGATTTTTCTTCGCCATTTCATCAATACGATCTGTACGTGCCACACATACAATCAGTTCAGCCGCAGTTCGAGCAGCCAGTTGCCCCATACATGCTTTCACCAGTTGCGTTTTTTTCTCAGCCGATTGCACCACATAAAACATCCACGGCTGTAAATTTGAGGAATTTGGTGCAAGTAATGCAAGGTCTAAACATTCATCTAAAATTTCAGCAGGAATCGGCGTATCGGTAAATTTTCGCACTGAACGGCGGCTTTCGATGACTTTTTTAAACTGATTGACATCAATATCATCAGGGACAGCCTCATGGTAACGAACTTTGGCTGTGGTTTTCGTAGTGTCCATATTTTAAATATCACAACAAAAAATCAGGAAAATATTATCTGCCATTCTAAGCGCAGTTGCATGTGGGATTGTGTATTTCGTAAATAGGCAGCTCAGAAAAGAGCCGCCTAAAGAGGCTATTTAGTTGAATTTTGAGAAATCAGCTTCGCGCTTGTCCAAGAAAGCATTGACCGCTTCATGCAGTTCAGGTGATTTGACCCGTTGCATAAAAATTTCAGCTTCTTCATCAATCCATTCCAAAATTTCAGGCAGGTTCTGTTTCATGAGAGCTTTGGTTTGCTTAAGTGATGCAATTGGAAGTTTTGCCATATTTTTCGCTGTTTCACTAGCAAAATCATAAACATCATGATGTTCCATCAAGGCCATTAAATGAAATGGTGCACGCAGATGTTCATTGGAAAAGACCTGATTGATTAAGCCAAATTTTTCAGCAGTATGCGCATTGAATTTTTGTGCGGTCAGCAATAGTTCTGCGGCATGATGATAGCCAATTTGTTGTTGCAGAAGTTTGCTTGCACCACCTTCTGGTGATAATCCAAGACTGACAAATGGTAGCTGAAACACAGCAGATTCATCGGCATAGACCAAATCTGCATGTAACAGGAGTGTGACACCAATGCCAATCGCCACACCTTTGACTGCAACAATCAGTGGTTTAGAGAGTTTGGCTGCAGATTTGAGCAAGATAAAAGGTGGTTGTTCTGCTGCACTGGTGTTGGTCGGGTTTTGTAGGGAATCTAAAAAATCCTGCATGTCATTGCCTGCGGTAAAGTCATCGCCTGCACCGCGTAATACAACCACACGGACTTCATCACTGACATTGGCTTGGTCTAAAGCCTGGGCAATCCATAAGTACAACCCACTATAAATCGCATTTTTTGCAATCGCACGGTCAATGGCGAGAGTAAGTACGCCATGTTCAAGGCTTGCCTGTAAATGCTGATGGGGCTGTGTTAAACAAGTGAGTGTCATTATTCATATCCTTTATTTAGAGTATTTGGTGATTTTTACAAGGTAAATTGTTATGCTTCCGCTGATTCTTTATCATTGCACCTCACCATCCTTTGGTTTAATTATTGATATCCTATGATGTATCGTTTTGATTATCTTGTTTTCATTGGGCGTTTTCAACCATTTCATCTGGCGCATATGCAGACTATTCAGATTGCACTGCAACAAAGTCAGAAGGTGATTATTGCTTTAGGTTCGGCTCAGGCCGAGCGTAGTATCAAAAACCCGTTTCTTGCTCAAGAACGTGAACAGATGATCTTGTCGAATTTTTCTCAGGAAGATCAACAGCGTATTGTTTTTGTTCATGTTGTTGATGTCTATGATGATCAGAAATGGGTGAAATTGGTTAAAGATCTGGTGGCAGCCAATACACCTGATCAGGCTAAAATTGGACTGATTGGTCATTTTAAAGATGACTCATCGTACTATTTGCAACTGTTTCCAGACTGGACTCTGGTTGAGCTTGAAAGTCTAAAAAACTCGATTTCGGCAACACCAATGCGTGAAGCTTATTATCGTGGTGAAATTCAAACTCAGTATTTTCCGCAAGGTACGATTGATTTTTTACAGCAATTTCAAAACACCTCTGTTTATAGTGAACTAAAACAGCGTTTCGAACTACAGGACAGTAGTAGTTTTTAGAAAATAGCTAGCATTACTGCTAGCTATTTTTTTAGGCCGCTTTGAGTGCTTTAAGATCGGCAAGTACTTGCTCGGCATGACCCGCAGCTTTCACCTTACGGTACTCTTTGACCAGTTTGCCGTTATGGAAAATAAAGGTTGAGCGTTCAATGCCCATGACCTTTTTGCCATACATATTTTTTTCTTTAATGACATCGAAGTGTTGGCATAAAACTTCTTCTTTATCGCTAATCAGATTGATTTTGAGAGCCTGCTTTTCGGTGAAGTTCTGGTGAGATTTTACCGAATCACGTGAAACCCCAAAAATCGTTGCACCTTGTTCAGTAAACTGGTCTTGAAGACAAGAAAAACCAACGGCTTGAGTGGTGCAGCCTGGAGTTGAATCCTTCGGATAAAAATAAACAATGAGCCATTCTGATGCAACTTCAGCTAAGTTGATTTCACCTGTTGTGGCAGGAAAGGCTTGATTTGGAAGTTGAATGCTGTCTGTCATCATCTGTCCTTAAATTTCATGATGTTCTAATGTAAGGGGCAAAAACGCATAATTGTTGTGATACAGAATATCACCTTTGCGAATTGAAAGTGTTTTTTTAAAGATTGGGCCATCAATCACCGTGGTATGAAATTCACCCGCTTCACCGCAGGGATCAATGCCACGCGCACAAAGTTCTTCTACATACTGGGTAGTCAAAACCCGCCCAAGATCTTCAACTTTCATGCCTAAATCTAGGTTTACTGTCACAATAATGCTTTGAAAACCTAAGTCTATAAATTCATGGATAATTTCAAGGCGGTTTTTTTGCCATAGAGGCATGCACAATTTAAACTGACTTTTATCACAGACAGATTGGTTCCATTCTGCATGACCGAGTAAATCGATATCCCCAGTGACCAAAACTTCTGCCCCCAATTTTTTTTGCTGGGTGAGTAGTTCAATAAACTGCGCTTCATAACTTTGCCATGTTGCAGAAGCAGTAAAAATAGGCAACCCAATAGCATCGGCTTGCGCATGGATAATCTCGAGTGACATACCATGTGAACGTGACTTGAGCCCTTGCTCTTCTAGCATCACAATTAAACCTATCGCTTCACCCATTTGCGTGGCTTTAAAGAGAGCAAGGCTGCTGTCTTTACCTCCACTATAAGAAGCGACAAATTTTTTGTTCTGGGCGTTGGCATTCCATAGCATTTGCATGATTTATGTTCTATCTTCGTTGAAAATAGGTGACCCATAAAAAAACTAGCCACATCATGTGGCTAGTTAATTGAATCACTTAACTGTGATGTCTTATTTCTTTTGTTCTGCTTGTTGCGCATTTTTCATGGCTTCTTCAGACAAAGATTTTAACTTTGTAGTCAACTGTGGGCCAAAACAAGACTGAACAGCTTTGTTTTGTTGTTGAATAAAAGGAAGTGAGCTTGGGCTTTTCTTCTGGTTGACTGTGCTAATAATTTGCCATTCTTGAGCTTTGGTCAAGCGACCTTCAGCATCGACTTGACATGTACAAAACTTATTGGTTTCCGCTGCAGTCAGTTTGCCGCCTTTACCTGCACTTTCTTTACAGTTGCTAATTAGCGTTGCACGAACATTGGTGCTTTTTGACGGATCTTGTGCTGCATGAGACATTGTTGCTGTAAATGCCAATGCAGAAAAAAGAGTAGAAACAATCAGTTTTGAATTTAAGAATTTCATATAACCTGCCTTTTATTGAGGTACGTAACGTGTTGGGTCTTCAACGCCTGCCTGAGCAAAACCTTCTTTACGTAAGCGGCAGCTATCGCATTTACCACAAGCACGCCCCTGGTCGTCAGCTTGATAGCAAGACACTGTTTGACTGTAGTCTACACCATGTTCAAGACCTAAACGTATTATATTCCCTTTAGATAAATGTAACAGAGGTGTTTCAATTTTAAGTGGTTTTCCTTCAACTCCCGCTTTGGTCGCGAGGCTTGCAAGTTGTGCAAACGCTTCAATAAATTCAGGGCGGCAGTCAGGATAACCTGAGTAATCTACAGCATTTACCCCAATCACAATGGCTTCAGCGCCAAAAACTTCAGCAGCAGCCAGAGCATAAGACAGGAAAATCGTGTTACGTGCTGGAACATAAGTGACAGGAATACCTTCCTGAGCCTGTTCTGGAACAGCAATGCTATGGTCAGTGAGTGCCGAACCACCGAGATTACCCAAGTCAATGTTGATAACTCGATGTTCTACACCTGAACGCTGTGCCAGTGCTTTGGCTGCATCAAGTTCAGTGCTTGAGCGTTGGCCATACTGAAAGCTCAGGGCAATACATTCATATCGTGCTTGCGCCCAAGCTAAACAAGTAGTTGAGTCTAAACCACCAGATAATAAAACTATGGCGCGAGGGCGCATATTCATTCTCCAAAAAATTTAATTAACGACCTGTTTCATCTTGCCACAACAGTTTATGCAGTTGTAACTGAAAACGTACAGGTAAATGATCATCTAAAATCCACTGTGCCAGATCACGGGCAAAGCGTGGCAATTTGGCATTGCCTTTTTCGACAGCAAAAGCAGGGGAGAACCAAACGGTACTGACTTTTTGCTGGAGTTGATACTCTGCAACCTGTTGCTTTGACCATTCATAATCTTCACGGTTACAAATGACAAACTTGATTTGATCTTTGGCAGTGAGCAGGTCTAGGTTGCTGAGCAAATTGCGGTGTGCCTCACCCGAAGTTGGGGTTTTTAAATCAAGGACTTTGGATACGCGTGGATCGACTTTACTGACATCTAATGCACCACTGGTTTCTAAAGATACTTCAAAACCGAGTTCGCACAAGCGATCCAGTAAGGCGATACAGTTGGGCTGTGCCAGTGGTTCACCACCAGTCACACAGATGTATGGAGTTTGATAGGCTTGGGCTGTTTCAATAATTTTGTCCAGCGACCAACGTTCGCCACCTTCAAATGAATAGGTCGTATCACAATAAGTACAACGCAGTGGACAGCCTGTCAAACGGATAAAAACCGTGGGCAATCCTGCGGTATTCGCTTCACCTTGCAGTGAATAGAAAATCTCGGTAATACGTAAGCCTGCAGCAGGATCTGTAACAGGAATCTGAGAGGAGCGAAGCGGATTCATAGCAAAATAACCACAGTATTTAAAAAAACAAAAATCTCTACGATTTTACAACCGTAGAGACGAGGAGCGACTAAAGCTCCGTGGAACAGTTTAAGTTCCGCAACAGTTTAGAGATTACTCGTCGCGAAGCAAATCGTTCAAGCTAGTTTTTGCACGTGTTTGCGCATCAACTTTTTTCACGATAATTGCAGCATACAGGCTGTAAGTACCGCATTTAGACGGAAGGCTACCTGCAACAACAACAGAACCTGCTGGTACACGGCCGTAGTGGATTTCGCCAGTTGCGCGGTCATAAATCTTGGTTGATTGACCAATAAACACGCCCATAGAAATCACAGAACCTTCTTCAACGATCACGCCTTCAACGATTTCAGAACGTGCACCGATGAAACAGTTGTCTTCAATGATGGTTGGGTTTGCTTGAAGTGGCTCAAGAACACCACCAATCCCTACGCCGCCAGACAAGTGTACGTTTTTACCAATTTGTGCACATGAACCTACAGTCGCCCATGTATCAACCATTGTACCTTCGTCAACGTATGCACCGATGTTTACATAAGAAGGCATAAGCACGACATTTTTCGCCTGGAAGCTACCACGACGTGCAACTGCTGGTGGTACTACACGTACGCCAGCTTGTTTAAATTGTTCTTCAGTCCAACCTTTGAATTTAGTGTCAACTTTGTCGTAAAAACGAAGGTCGCAAGATTCTATTGGTTTGTTGTCATTCAATTTGAATGATAAAAGCACCGCTTTTTTCAACCATTGGTGAACAACCCACTCACCTTCAATTTTTTCTGCAACACGAAGGCTACCGTTGTCTAAACCTTGAATCGCTTGCTCAACAGCAGCGCGAACTTCAGCAGGACAGTCTGCTGCAGTAAAGTTAGCACGGTTTTCAAAGGCTTGTTCAATAATCGTAGCAAGCTCAGACATATGCTTATCCCAAAATTATGCTCAAAAAATTACAACGATTTTACACTAAAAACGGGCGCATGCGATTGAAAAAATAGCAAAACGCTCAAGATTTCAGAAAAAGCGACATGATGGTTTAGCTTAAGAAAATCTGATATGTGTGATTTGGTTATTTTATGTATATCAATAAGATTTCATTATTTTGATTTAAAATGGTTTTTTTAAATGTTTTATTCGGATAATTTGAAAAAACGTATTAAAAAATAACATAAACTCAGCAAATTTTGCATAAAAATCACCCATTTTCAACTTAATATGTCCAGCCATAATAGCAACACAACCCGTGGAAATTCACGATTGGTCAGGAGAAGCATCATGAAGAACATTCAGAAAATTCTGGTTGCCTCGGCACTGGTTTCAATTACAGGTGTAGTCATGGCAGATGAACCAGTCATTACTGAACCAGGCAATACCTATAAAACTTATTTGCCAAGTTCATTTCGTGCTGAAGCAGGGACAACTGGTTATGGCGGGGCATTTACATGGGATGTCAATCCCTATGTAGGTGTAAGTTTAGGCTATAACGGTGGTGATATTAACTGGCGTAATAACATTAAGAGTCATGGAACTAAATATGACCTGAATCAGGACAACAACAATAACGTCTACTTAAATGCAGAAATGCATCCTTGGGGGGCAAGCAGTAATCACTTTGCCAAATCGGTATATGTTGCAGCAGGGGCAGCATATCTGGACAATGATTATAAGCTGACCTCAAAGTCCAACAATGGCAATGTCATCGTTAATGACAACAAATATAACATTACAGGCAATATTACAGGTCAGATGAAATACAAAAACGAGATTGCCCCATATGTCGGAATTGGTGCGCGTCCAATGCTGAGCGAGCACTGGGGTGTCTTTGGTGAAGTAGGGGCATATTATACCGATAATCCAGCGGTGACGTTGACCTCGAATGCAACGGTTAACTCAGGAGGAACCAACGCACAGTTCCAGAGTGATTTGAAAGCACAAGAAAATCAAATCGCCAATCAAGATAAATACAAATGGTTGCCTTCCGCCAAAGTCGGCGTGATTTACCGCTTCTAATCGTAACGCATAAAAAATGCCATCATTAGATGGCATTTTTTATTTATAGCATTGATTTAACGTAATTTGGCAAGCCAAGTACCGAGTGTTTGCACAATCTGAACCAAAATCAATAGCACAATCACGGTTAAAATTACCACGCTACTGTCAAAGCGCTGATAACCATAAGAAATTGCCAAATCACCAATCCCACCTGCGCCGACAGCACCTGCCATCGCAGTTGCACCGATCAGGCTAATGGTGGCAGTGGTCATGTTTAAAATCAGGGAGCTACGCGCTTCAGGCAAAATAAACTTGAAAATGATTTGCCAAGGTGTTGCACCCATTGATTGTGCCGATTCGATAATCCCTTCATTGACTTCAAGTAATGAAGTTTCGATCAGGCGTCCCATGTAGGGGCCCACATAGATGGTCAGCGGCACAATCGCTGCCCATGTGCCAATTGATGTTCCCACTAGCCACTGGGTAAATGGAATCACCGCAATGAGTAAAATAATAAATGGCAGTGAACGCAAGGCATTCACAATCGGGTTGAGTACATGATAAATCACAGGGTTTGGTAAAATGCCTGCTGGGCGCGTAACCAATAGCACAATCGCCTGAATCAGCCCCCAGATTCCACCAAAAATCAGGGAGAAGAACACCATTTGAAAGGTTTCTTGCAAGGCAGTGACAAACTGATCAATGCTTAAAGAACTGTGCCAGAATGGCTGAGTGACTTCAGTCAACCATTGTACAATCCAGTCTCTCATGATTGTTCTCCTTGCTGACGAACTTCAACCCCTTGTTGTTTGAGGTAGTCTGTTGCTTGAGCAACAATAGCGGCGTCCCCCAAAATCTGTACAAACATCTGACCAATCACGGTACCGTCAATTTCAGTCATGTTAGCAAATAAAATATTCAGGCTAATATCAAACTGTTTGATCATGGCCTGAATCACAGGTTGCTGTGCCGACTGACCTAAAAACTGCAAGCAATAAATGCTATGTTCATGCTGATGCTCAAGCTGCTTGAGAA
Source organism: Acinetobacter sp. ANC 4636 (assembly GCF_054454555.1). Taxonomy (NCBI): domain Bacteria; kingdom Pseudomonadati; phylum Pseudomonadota; class Gammaproteobacteria; order Moraxellales; family Moraxellaceae; genus Acinetobacter; species Acinetobacter sp. ANC 4636. The sequence goes on from NZ_JBTKVD010000003.1 coordinate 95,575, forward strand.
TATTGCGTGGCAATTGTTGCTGTAGCACAGTCTGAATAAAGTTTTTGGTGGTCGGTTGCTGTGGCTTACTGAAAATATCAACCGTTCTGCCTGTTTCGATAACTTTCCCTGACTCCATGACTGCAACATAATCACAGACACTTTCGATCACATCCATTTCGTGGGTGACCATGACAATCGTAATATTTTGTTCTTTATTGATTTTTTTCAATAAAGCCAAAACAGATTGCGTCGTCTGTGGGTCAAGTGCAGAGGTTGCTTCATCGCACAGCAAAATTTTAGGATGATTTGCAAGCGCACGTGCAATCCCGACACGCTGTTTTTGACCACCAGACAGTTCGTCAGGGTAGGCATTTTTTTTATGACCCAGATCAATAAAGGACAGCAGTTCATCTAAACGAGCCTGACGTTTTTCTTTACTGATGCCGAGTAATTTCATTGGCATTTCAATATTTTCTGCTACCGTCTTGGTTTCAAGCAAATTGAAGTGCTGGAAAATCATGCCAATATTGGCACGTTCCTGACGTAATGCACGCGCATCTAAAGCAGTAAAATCTTTGTCATGAATAATAACCTGACCTTCAGTTGGGCGTTCCAACAAGTTGATCAAACGAATTAACGTACTTTTACCTGCGCCACTATAGCCAATAATGCCAAAGATACTGCCTTCGGGAATCTCGAGATTGATCTGATCGAGCGCGCGCAGTGTTTGCCCTTTGAGCTGATAGTGTTTTGAAATGTTTTTAAATTGAATCATGTGGTCAAAAACTATGCGAAAAAGAAAAAACAGGCAAAGAAGCTTTGCCTGTTCGTTGACAACATTATATGACTATTTGCTTTCAGTCAGGTAGCTGATTGGTTTATTTACATCTACTTTTGTGCCAGCAAAATGTTCTTGAACATATTTCTTCACGGCTTCAGTGTGGTAAAGCTCGCCAAGTTTTTTCAGTGCAGGGTCATTTTTACGTGAGTCAGCAGTTGCAACAATGTTGACATTGAGCTTGGTTGATTGGTCGACTGGCTCATAATAAATTGAATCTTTCAATACATTCAAACCGCCTTCCATTGCCAACGTGTTTCCTAGAACAATGGCATCAACGTCATTTTTCGCACGTACTGCAGTTGCCATTTGAATTGGTTTAATGTCAATTTTCTTGGCATTGTCAGTAATGTCGTTTGGCGTGCCTTTGGCTGGATCAAAAGTAGTTTTTAGTTTGATTAAGCCTGCGCTTTGTAACAACAATAATGCACGTGCTTCATTGGCTGCATCGTTAGGAATAGCAATGCTTGCACCTTGCGGGAACTGATCAACTTTTTTGTACTTGGTCGAGTAGATTCCCATTGGCTCAAGGTAAGTTGTCGAAACAGGCGCAATTTTCTTGTCATTGCTTGCATTGTAAGCGACTAGGTAAGCATACGATTGGAATGCGTTGGCATCGACTTCTTTGTTGGCAATCGCAGTGTTCATGGCGACATAGTCAGTGAAGTTTTGGACTTTGAGGTCAATCCCCGCTTTTTTGGTTTCAGGCAATGTTGCAATATAGCGCCAGATATCAGCATCTGAACCTGTCGATGCCAATACGATTTTTTGCGGTTGACCTGCATCGGCAGCTTTAGTGTTGTTGCTTTGTTCAGGTGCATTTTTACTGCAACCAGTAGCAAGGAGTACGCTTGTACCTAAAACAACGCTCAATAATTTTTTCATGAGGTGTGTGTCCCTAAGTCAATAATGTTCAGTGTTTGGATGAAACTTCAGAACATGACAAATACATTCACTGACCGATCATAATTTCTACGCACTACTATATAGCAGCAAATATGCTGAAATCGATTATCGATGAGTGTGTTGAAAATGATGTTGATGCTTGTCAAGGCTGATGTGTAGCAGACAGACAAGTCATAGATCAGTTACATCAGTGTGAGAATTGTGCTCATGATACCAAGAAAATAAAATGCACAATAGGGGAGCATATAGAATCTGTATGCTGCACGATTGATTTTCATCGAAATATTTTCACAAAAGTATATCTGAGCCAGAAGGCTGGCAGTATAAAGTTTTGTCTTTTGAAGTCAAAACAATAAAAAACACAAATCATATGAAAATTTGTGGTTAAGACTGCAAAATAAAAACGCCCTCGAAAGAGCGTTTTTATTTTAAAAATCGGAGTTTACGCTTGTTCGCGGGCAATCGCACGGTAACCGATGTCACTGCGGTATTGCATGCCATCAAAGGTAATCTGACCACAGACTTCCAATGCGTTGACTTGTGCTTCAAGAACGCTGTCACCCAATGCTGTCACGCAGAGTACGCGACCACCTGAAGTGATGACTTGACCTTTGGCATTGGTTGCTGTGCCTGCATGAAAGACTTTTGTGCCTTCAGGAGATTGACCTAGACCAGAAATCACATCGCCTTTGCGCACGCTTTCAGGATAACCTTCTGCTGCAAGTACGATACCAATCGATTTACGCTCGTCCCACTGTGCTTCTGCAGGTAAGTTGCCTTCAAGGCCTGCTTCAACCAAGTCAACCAATGATGACTGTAAACGCATCATGATCGGTTGAGTTTCTGGATCACCGAAACGGCAGTTGAACTCGATCACACGTGGTTGGCCTTGTTCGTCAATCATTAAACCTGCATACAAGAAACCTGTATAGACATGACCATCTGCTGCCATACCGTCAACAGTTGGACGCATGATTTCAGTCATAACACGTTCAAATACGTCAGCAGTTACGACAGGAGCAGGAGAATACGCACCCATACCGCCTGTGTTTGGACCTCGATCGCCTTCAAAGATACGTTTGTGATCTTGTGAAGTTGCCATTGGCAAAATGTTTTGACCATCGATCATACAGATGAATGATGCTTCTTCGCCTGCAAGGAACTGTTCAATCACCACGCGTGAGCCAGCATCACCGAACTTGTTGCCTGCCAACATGTCATCAATTGCAGCAAACGCTTCGTCTTTGCTCATGGCAACGATCACGCCTTTACCCGCAGCAAGACCATCAGCTTTAATGACAATTGGTGCGCCATGCTGTTCAACAAAGGCTTTCGCTGCATCCACTTCTGTGAATACATCATAAAAAGCAGTTGGAATGTTATGGCGTTTCAAGAAATGCTTGGCAAAAGCTTTTGAGCCTTCAAGTTGCGCAGCGTATTGAGTTGGACCCCAAATTTTAAGACCTACAGCACGACCAGCGTCTACCACACCATTCACAAGTGGTGCTTCTGGACCGACAACAACTAGAGCGACATCATTATTTTTTGCGAATTCAATGATCGCTGGATTGTCGAGAATATCCAGTTGTACATTTTCACATTTTTCTTCCGTTGCAGTACCTGCGTTACCTGGTGCTACAAAGACTTTGCTGACTTTTGCATCTTGCGCGATTTTCCATGCCAAGGCATGTTCACGACCACCGCTACCCAAAACGAGAATATTCATCGGTTCATACTCCATGAATCGAAATGGCACAAAGCCCTCAGCTATCAAATAGAGAGGACTTTGTGCAATGATCTATAATGTCTTAATTGTTGTTCAATTAGTGACGGAAATGACGCATACCTGTGAACACCATCGCAATGCCGTGTTCATCTGCTGCTGCAATCACTTCTTCATCGCGCATAGAACCACCCGGTTGGATGATACATTTAATGCCAGCTTTTGCAGCATTATCGATACCGTCACGGAACGGGAAGAATGCGTCAGATGCCATAACTGCACCTTCAACTACTAGACCCGCATGTTCTGCTTTAATTGCAGCAATACGAGCTGAGTTTACACGGCTCATTTGACCAGCGCCAACACCGATAGTTTGACGACCTTTTGCATAAACAATCGCGTTTGACTTCACATATTTCGCAACTTTCCAAGCAAAAATCAAGTCATCAATTTCTTGTTCAGTTGGAGCAACTTTAGTCACAACTTTCAAGTCAGAAGCTTTGATCATGCCTAAGTCTTGGTCTTGAACTAGCAAGCCGCCATTGACGCGTTTGTAGTCAAGTTGAGGAGTGCGTGCATCGATTGCAGGAAGTTCACCACAAACCAATACGCGAACATTTTTCTTCGCGCCAGTCACTTCAAGTACGCCTTCAGCAATACTTGGTGCGATGATCACCTCAACGAACTGACGTTCAACAATTGCTTTAGCTGTTTCAACATCTAACTCGCGGTTAAATGCGATAATGCCACCAAATGCAGATTCAGGGTCAGTTGCATACGCCAAGTCATAAGCTACTTTGATACCGTCTAAAGATACCGCAACGCCACAAGGGTTGGCATGTTTTACAATTACACATGCAGGTTTAGCAAAAGATTTCACACATTCAAGTGCGGCATCGGTATCTGCAATGTTGTTATAAGATAATTCTTTACCTTGTAACTGCTTAGATGTAGAAACTGATGCTTCTTTTGCAGCAGGGTCAACATAGAATGCAGCTGACTGATGCGGGTTTTCACCGTAACGAAGGTCTTGTGCTTTCACCAGTTGCGTGTTGAATGTACGCGCAAATTTGTCTGCTTGACCTTCTTCTTTACCTACGCGAGCGCCAAGGTAAGATGCGATCATACCATCATATTGAGCAGTATGTTCAAATGCTTTAACAGCCAAGTCGAAACGAGTTTCGTAAGACAATGCACCATTGGCCTTGATTTCAGCTACAACAGTTGCATAGTCAGAAGCATTCACGATGATGCCGACAGAAGCATGGTTTTTTGCCGCAGCACGAACCATGGTAGGGCCACCGATGTCTATGTTTTCAATCGCATCTGCAAGTGAACAGTTTGGTTTTGCAACAGTTGCTGCAAATGGATAAAGGTTCACAATCACAAGATCAATCGGGTCGATGTTGTGTTCTTGCATAACCGCTTCGTCTAAGCCGCGGCGAGCAAGGATACCACCATGAATTTTTGGATGTAGGGTTTTGACACGACCATCCATCATTTCAGGGAAGCCAGTATGTTCAGATACTTCAACGACAGCAATATTGTTGTCTTTAAGCAACTTATATGTACCGCCAGTAGAAAGAAGTTCAATACCCAAATTTGCAAGTTCTTGAGCAAATTCAACAATACCAGTCTTATCAGAAACTGAGATTAAAGCGCGCTTAATAGTCATGATTTTCAAGTCTTCAGATTAAACATTTAGGCAAAAAAAATGCCCACGACGACGTGAGCATTTTATCATTTATTCACTCATTAAACCGTGAGCTTTTAACTTTTTACGTAAAGTGCCACGGTTAAGTCCTAGAATCTCAGCGGCACGAGTCTGGTTGCCACGAGTGTATTCTAGAACCACAGATAAAAGAGGTTTCTCCATTTCTGCTAGCACCATGTCATATACCTGAGCAGGCTGCTCACCTTGCAATTGTGCAAAATAATGACGAACTGCGCGATCCACATGGATGCGAAGCGCTACATCAGATTGTGCAGTAAAAATAGGAGATTTGCTATTCATGCGTTTTAATCCGAATAATCTATAACCACTAGGGTAAAAGTGGTTGAGTTTATAAAAGGTTAAAAAATACCCAATTCAGCTTGTGAAGAGAATATTAAAAATAAGTAACTAGCTTGCCATACATTGTCTGTATCGGTTAAAAAATAAGCGTAACTTTTGTTAAAGAAATGTTACAGCCCAAATTTTAAAATAAAAAAACTGCTACATGCGCAATATGGGGATAATGCACATCTGGCAATTTATTTCATTATGGGAGTTTCTACGAGATGTTTGTGTGGTCAAGCTTTCGTGGCGCGTATCATACCACTGTCATGTAAAAAGTGAGTAAAATTAATGCAAAAAATTGCTATTTTTTATCGTTTTTTTTAATTGAAAATATTTATAAAATTGCTTTTATAGATTACTGGAAAACACAAATTCCTTCACTGAATAAAAAATATCAGAAACAGTGAAAACTTGTACAAAGCTATAGATTTAATTGATGGTTGGTGTTTGGGTATTTTTTTTGTGTGATCTAGTCTGAAGATGTTTTGAGTTGTAACTTAAATGGCTGATGAGCGTCGTGTGACGGAATATCGATACGAAAATATTGAGTTTGTTTTGCCTCTACGTGTTGTTTATGTTGTTGCTGAAGTGGTAGGTAATGCGTAGGCATAAAGCTGAAGACTTTTTTCGCGGTAACGATTTGTATGCTCGGTAAACTTTGTGGGTGATCACTATTATTCACCAGTTTTCCCGTAATCGTGGTTAATCCCGGGTAGTCTTCGTCAATATGGGTTGTTTCAACTTGTAACGCATTGACGGTTTTAGTGCTGCATTTGACCATGCTGCATGTGTGAGTTGAAAAAATCGCCAGTAAAGGGAACTGCTGTTTCAGGTCGTTATTGTTATTAGTAATCTGACTCACGACAAACCCAAACACGATAATATTCAGAACAAATAAAAATACGTGAATACTTAAGTTAAAAAATCGAGTTGAGGTGTTTTTTGAAAAATTAAAAAAAGAATCAGGCTTTTTAAAATCAAACTGATGCTCTTCACTAAACTGGTGACTATTTAGGTAATTGAGCAAATCGTTATTTGATGAATCAAGTTTACGGTCAAAAATAGCCAAAACTGTCTCTGCACCACCACGCTCATGAATTTGATGATGGGTGAGTAACGTAATATTCTGAAATTGGCTGTCTAACTGTATAACATGAGGCGAATGGCTTAGTAATTCATACGCGTTAAAATTGTGGTCACATTTGGCACAACAAACCATGCCCTGTGCAATCGACAGCTGAGTTGGGGAAATCAGATATTGTGTCTTGCAGTTTGGGCATTGGGTTTGTATGTCACACATAGTGATTGCCTAAAACGGATTAGCTTTGGCGTTTACCTGAAATACGGCACCAGTTTTCTTCGCGTTTTTCGATGTTCAAAATATCAAAGAATTCTTGATAAACTCCAGAAACATCTTCGACTTGCTCTTCAATGACGCCTGCTAGAGCAAATTCACCATCAGCTTTAAGTAATTTAGCAAATTCTGGTGCAAGTGCCATAAGAGGGGCAGCTAAAATATTGGCGACCAAAACATCTGTCTGCTGGCTCTTGAACTCAGCGTTAAATTCTTCTGGTAAACCAACAAACAAATGGTCAAGTACACCATTGAGTTCAGCATTTTGTTTGGTTGCAAGTACAGCTTGCGGATCAATATCCGTTGCATAAACTTTTTTCGCACCCAATAGAAGTGCTGCAACACCTAAAATGCCAGAACCACAGCCATAATCAACCACAATTTTGTCTTTGAGATCGATGCTACCGAGCCATTGTAAACATAAGAAAGTACTTGCGTGATTACCTGTACCAAATGCTAGACCTGGATCAAGTTTAATGTTGGTTGCATCGGCATCGGGTGCTTCTAACCATTCAGGAACAATCCAGAATTTTTCAGCGATCTGGATTGGCTCATAATAGTCCATCCATGCACGTTCCCATGCTTGATCTTCAAGTTCGTCAAAACGTACAGGCGCTTCAGGAAGTTGTTCCTGAACAAATTTGATCAGGCTATCAACATCGATTTGTTCGTTGTCATCTTGTTGGTAGATGCCTGTTACAATTACTTTGTTCCAAAGTGGAGTTTCGCCTGGAAGTGGCTCAAGCAATGCCTGATCTTCAGCATCATCTAGAGTGACACTGACTGCGCCCAAAGAAAGTAACAATGTTTCAGTAAAATCAACTTGTGCTTGATCAACAGTAATATGTATTTGTAACCACTTCACGCAAATAACCTAAATGTTTAGAACAAAGCGGTATTGTAACGAAATCGGCTGCGCTTGGGGAGTTTGTACACTTATATGTCTCAAAATAAAATAACCACCGCGTTTAAGGTGGTTATTTTACAAGTCAGGACTATTGAATTGGACAAGTCAGCTGATTTAATTCTTTGCGGCTAAAACCACGTGAGAGTAGTATGCGCTTGATTCCTGTTATTACATCCTCATCCTGAGTTAAAGCTAAAGTTTGAAGGAGCTGTTCATTGGATTTACAAGCACAATCATTTTCAACCCATGCCGCATGATTTTTGCGGTCATTTGTGCTGTCTTGTGCACCAAAAAATTTCTGCAAAAAACTCATAAAGCCTTCGTAACGCAACCTAAGATAGTTCGAAATATAATTTAAAAAAATAAAAAAACAAGTTGGTGAAAGTTATGTGGAAAATGGAGATTGTGTTGAGCAACAGTGGTTTTCATGAAATTGTAATCAAAAACAAGTAAATAAATTTATGATGATTGTCATATTTATTTACAAATTCATGCGTATGGTCTGTATGGCATGATTTGATCAATCAAACACTAAAGTGAGCTATTTATACTTTAAAATTGAAATTATGCTTGAGGTTGAATAAGTTATAAATTTTATTTTTTGGTATAAAATTTAAAAAAACTGTCTTGATTGGATTTAAAATTTTCTGCTAAGCATGGTATTTTTTAATATAAATAAAAGATTTATAAGGCAATACAATAATTCACCATTCTAAAACTGGCATTTTTATTGCTAATAAAAAAATAAATTTGGACTATTTGGTTTAAAAATGGCAGTTTCTTTTTATCGGTCAGTACGCTCTCAAGCCAAAACGGTGGTTTTGAGTTCGGGTTTGGGTGGGCATGCACAGTACTGGCAAGCACAAATTACGCATTTGCAGCAACAGTTCCATGTGCTGACGTATGATCAGGCTGGGGTTCTACCTGAGAGTGAAATCTTACCAGACGGGTATAACTTACCCATGATGGCAGATGAGTTGCGGCAGATTTTAGAAGAGCAGCAAATCGCCCAGTGTCATTTTGTTGGGCATGCTTTGGGTGGTTTTATTGGTTTGGAGCTAGCACGTCAGGCACCACAACTTGTAGAAAAACTGGTGTTGGTCAATGCATGGGATCGACTCAATGCTCATACCAACCGTTGTTTTGCTACACGTTTGACCTTGTTACGGCAAGCAGGCATAGCTGTCTATGTACAGGCGCAAGCGTTATTTTTATATCCACCTGCATGGATTTCAAAACACGACCAGCAACTTGCTCGGCAAGAGCAACAGGCGATTGCCCATTTTGCACCTTTAGAAAATGTAGAAAAGCGGTTAGCGGCATTACGTCAATATCAGCCCGAACAGACTGCACGTGAGCTATCTCATCCTGTTTTGGTCATTGCCAATCAGGATGATTTTTTGGTGCCTTGGCAACGTGGTTTGGCACTTTCCCGTTTAATTCCGCATGCTGATTTTGAGTTGTACCCAACAGGCGGGCATGCCAGTAGTGTGACCCAACCAGATTGGTTTAATTCGTGTGTATTGCAATATTTATGTTCTGAATAAGGAAAACCTGTATGAATAACCTCAATTTGAAACTAGAACATGATGCTTTAGAAAAATTGTTTAGTGAAGCGCGGACGCATAATGCATGGCAAGACAAAACCATTGCACCTGAGCTGCTACAGGAGCTTTATGATTTGTTGAAAATGGCGCCAACGTCAGCCAACTGTTCACCTGCGCGGTTTGTGTTTATTCAAAGTGCAGAAGCCAAAGCCAAACTTAAACCTGCGTTATCTTCAGGCAATGTAGAAAAAACCATGACTGCACCTGTGACAGTTTTGGTGGCGTATGACAGCGAGTTTTATGAAAAATTACCTGAGCTATTTCCACATGGCAATGCCAAATCATGGTTTACCTCTAGCCCCGAACTGGCACATGAAACTGCATTTCGTAACAGCTCCATGCAGGCAGCCTATCTGATTTTGGCATGTCGTAGTTTGGGTTTGGATACAGGCCCAATGTCGGGTTTTAACCCAACTTTAGTGGATGAAAGCTTTTTGTCAGGCACTACATGGAAAAGCAATCTACTGATCAATATTGGTTATGGCAATCCTGAGAAGCTTTATGGGCGTTTGCCACGTTTAAGTTTTGAAGATGCCTGCCAGATCGTTTAAGTTTCCCTAAGATGGCAGGTGATGCCTGTCATCTTAACTTTCAGCAACCGCAGGAATCAGACTCTCGATTAAGAGTTGCTTCGAAGTTACCAACGCTTCCTGATAGAAGTTTTTATTTTTAAGGCTTTTGCCTGAAATGGCTTGAGTTTGTACTGCAAAATCCGAATAGTGCTGTGTCACTGCCCAAATATGAATAATTAAGTGCAGTGCTGATACAGGCTTTAAACGACCTTGTTCAATCCAGTCATTAATTACCGCAGTTTTTTGCTGTACCAGTTTTTTCAGTGAATTTTTTAAAATAGTGCTGATATGTGGCGCACCTTGCATCATTTCCAGCGCATATAAACGTGAAGCTTGTGGAGAATCTTTCGCAAGCTGAAATTTGGCTTCAATATAACTGCCCAGTGCCTGCGCAGGGTCTTGCTGTTTTTCCAGTTGATTCAGCGGCATTAACCATGCGGTCAGTACTTGTGACAGTACCGCGACATATAAATCATCTTTCCCTGCAAAATAATAAAACAGATTTGATTTGGAAATGCCTGCCACATCGGCAATCTGTTCCATGCTTGCACCTTGTAGACCATAAGTCGAGAAAACATCCAACGCTGCCTGCAAAATCAGTTGTTGTTTTTGTTGTGCATTTCTACTTTTTTTTACAGAAATAAGTGGTTCATTGTGCATCGGGTCTAACCTGATTCTATTTTCAGCCAATTGTAGCAAATCCTTGTGCTGAAATAGGTATCACTGAAAGATTAGTGCGCGAAAAATGCACGAAGCTTGTGCGTGTGTGTTTCAAATTAGACTATGGTTGGACTAAATGGTCTAAATAATAAAACTATAAGATAAACTCAATATATTGAAATTTAATAATAAAAAATATTGGCATCTAAATTGCTTAATTGATTATACAAATACTGTGAGTACACCACAGTCTTTATTTTCACACTTTATGAATAAACGAGGTGTCAGTATGCAAGTAGGTGTTTTCTGTCCAATTGGTAATAATGGCTGGCTCATTTCTAAAAATGCACTGCAGTACAAGCCAACTTTTGAGCTGAACAAAGAAATTGTACAAAGTGCAGAGCAGTATGGTTTTGATTTTGCCTTATCGATGATCAAGTTGCGTGGTTTTGGCGGGGAAACCGAGTTTTGGGACTATAACCTGGAAAGTTTCACATTAATGTCGGGTTTGGCTGCCGTGACTTCTAAAATCAAGATCTATGCAACCGCAGCCACACTGGTCATGCCACCTGCGATTGTGGCGCGTATGGCAGCAACACTAGATTCGATTTCCAATGGGCGCTTTGGTTTAAATGTTGTGACAGGTTGGCAACGCCCCGAATACAGTCAAATGGGCATGTGGCCAGGCGATGAGTATTTTGGCAAGCGTTATCAGTATTTGTCGGAATACGTCCAAATTTTAAAACAGCTCTGGGCAACGGGAAAATCAGACTTTAAAGGCGACTTTTTCCAGATGGATGATTGTCAAGTCAAGCCACAACCATCGAAAGACTTAAAAATGATCTGTGCAGGGCAGTCCGATGAAGGTTTGGCATTCTCCGCACAATACGCTGACTATAACTTTGTCTTTGGTAAAGGGGTCAATACGCCAACTGCTTATGCCTCAATCAATGACCGCTTGAAAGCACAAACTGATAAAACAGGGCGTGATGTGAGTACCTTTGTGCTGTTTATGCTAATTGCCGATGAAACCGATGAACAGGCTTTGGCAAAATGGCAAAGCTATAATGACGGTGCTGATATGCAAGCGATTGCTTGGCTGCAAGATCAGGGCGGCAAAGACAAAGTTTCAGGTAGTGACACCAACATTCGTCACATGGCATCCAGTGTTTCACCTGTGAATATCAATATGGGAACGCTAGTGGGTTCGTATGCCAAAGTCGCTGCCATGCTGGATGAAATTGCCGAAGTGAAGGGTACAGAGGGCATTTTGCTGACCTTCGATGATTTTGTGCAAGGGGTTAAAGATTTTGGGGAAAAAATTCAACCGTTAATGAAAAGCCGTACTTTGGCAGACAGCATTGTCCCAAGCCAAGTGACTGATCTTGCTATGGAGAAAAGCGCATGAACCATTCAACGATCCGTGCCAGTTTTACCCAAGCCACTGCACCAATTTTAAAAGCGGAACCTGAGTCGATTCAGCTTGATGCTAAACAAACTGCGCTCATCGTGGTGGATATGCAAAATGCTTATACCAGTTTAGGTGGATATCTGGATCTGGCAGGGTTTGATGTGTCGAAAACTCAGCCTGTCGTAAAACAGATTCAGCAGGCGATTGATGTGGCACATGCCGCAGGCATTCAGGTGATTTTCTTTAAAAATGGCTGGGATGCCGACTATGTCGAAGCCGGTGGCGAAGGTTCACCAAATTTTCATAAATCCAATGCCATTAAAACCATGAACAAAAAGCCTGAGCTACAAGGAAAACTGTTGTCAAAAGGCGGGTGGGACTATGAGCTGATTGATGAGTTGCAACCTGCACCACAGGATATTGTGATTGAAAAGCCACGCTATAGCGGTTTCTTTCATACCCAACTGGACAGTATTTTACGTGCTAAAGGTATTCGCAATCTGGTGTTTACAGGGATTGCCACCAACGTTTGTGTGGAGTCAACCTTACGTGATGGCTTCTTTTTAGAATATTTCGGGGTGTTGCTTGATGATGCCTGCTATCAGGCAGGGCCAGTCGAAGCACATGAAGCGACTTTATTCAATGTCAAAACTTTCTTTGGCTGGGTGTCCGATACCCAGAGTTTTGCCGAAAGTTTTGCTCCAGTAACTCAGCCAATAGTTGAAGCAGTTTAAGGAGATTCAGCCATGCCAAAGAATGTCATTATTCCTGAAGGAACCAGTAAACCGCTTGCGCCGTATGTCCCTGCAACCAAAGCCGATAATATTGTCTATGTGTCGGGCACATTAGCACTCGATGCCAATAACGATGTGGTCTGTGTGGGTGATGCCGCAGGGCAAACCCGCTATGTACTTGAAACTATTCAAAAGGTGATCACCACCGCAGGTGGCAGTATGGACGATGTGACGTTTAACTCAATTTTTATTCAGGATTGGGCGGATTATGCAGCAATCAATCAGGTTTATGCTGAATTTTTCCCAAATGATAAGCCCGCACGTTATTGTATTCAATGTGGTTTGGTCAAAGCTGAAGCCTTGGTTGAAATTGCTTCAGTCGCGCATCTTTAATCAATTTTTCAGGCAGTGATTTGCCTCTGATTTGAGGGGGTAAGGCAGCGATGTATGCAAGGAGCAAACCATGAGTATTTTACAACCGAGTTCACAAACGGCCGCTGCATTGAATAAAATGATGGCACAAACAGCAGCAGAAAATAATGTTCTTAAAACAGCTACAGCGTTAAATGCAACCCAGCAACAGTTTCGTAATGCCATGAGTAATCTGGCGGCAGCCGTAAATATTGTCACCACCGATGGTGAAGCTGGTCGGGCAGGTTTTACCGCTTCAGCTGTGTGTAGTGTAACTGATAGCCCACCGACGCTATTGGTGTGCCTAAACCGCAATGCATCGGTGTATCCTGTATTTCAGTCAAACCAAGTGCTATGTGTGAATACATTGGCACAGCAACATACGCAACTGTCGAATGTGTTTGGTGGCAAAACGTCAATGCCAGAGCGCTTTGCTCAAGGGGTATGGACTTCTTTGAGTACAGGTTCACCTGTTTTAACTGATGCAGTGGTGGCGTTTGACTGTAAAATTAGCCAAGTCGTGGCAATGGGCACACATGACATTTTGTTTTGTGAAGTACAAGATTTACAACTCAATCATACAGGTGCGCAGGGGCTGATCTATTTTGATCGCGCCTATCATCATTTGACACGTCATCAATCATGACAACACCTTGATACACAAGGGAGTATTACTATGAAAGAAAGTTGGTTTAATCAATGGCGACCTTATCAAGGTAATCTAGAGCAAACCCCTGTTGCAACCAATGAATACCTACCTGCAGGGCAAACCCTTGTGCTGGGTATTCAGCATGCTTTCGCTATGTTTGGTGCGACGGTACTTGCACCGTTGTTGATGGGTTTTGATCCAAGCCTGACCATGCTGATTACAGGTATTGGCACCATTATTTTCTTCCTGATCACAGGTGGGCGCGTCCCAAGTTATTTGGGTTCAAGTTTTGCATTTATTGGTGCAGTGGCTGCGGTGACAGGTTATAACGGAGTCGGTGCGAATCCACACATTGCACTGGCACTCGGTGGAATTATTGCCTGCGGCATTGTCTATATGCTGGTTGGTTTACTGGTGATGAAAATTGGCACCGCATGGATTGAAAATTTGCTACCGCCTGTGGTGACGGGTTCAATCGTGATGATTATTGGTCTAAACCTCGCACCTGTGACCATTAAAGGTGTATCGGGCAACAGCTTCGATACATGGATGGCGCTAGTCACTGTACTGTGTATCGGGGGAATTGCGGTTTTTACCAAGGGGATGTTGCGCCGCTTACTGTTACTGGTTGGTCTGTTGTTGTCGTATGCGCTGTATTTTGTCTTGGCGAATGTTCTGGGTTTGGGTAAACCGATTGATTTTGCTCCGATTGTCAATGCTGCATGGTTTGGTCTGCCAACCTTTCATCATCCTGAATTTAGCTTAAATGCCATGCTGTTGATTGTCCCTGTGGCGATTATTCTGATTGCTGAAAACTTGGGGCATTTTAAAGCCGTAAGTGCCATGACAGGGCAAAATATCTCGCCGTATATGGGACGTGCCTTTTTTGCCGATGGTTTGTGTACCACGTTGTCTGCATCGATTGGTGGTACAGGCATGACCACCTATGCAGAAAATATCGGGGTGATGGCTGCGACGCGCATTTATTCTACCTTGGTGTTTGTGATTGCAGGTGTGTTTGCAATGTTACTGGGCTTGTCACCAAAATTTGGCGCATTAGTCAGTACTATTCCCGTCGCGATTTTGGGTGGGGCATCAATTGTAGTTTTTGGTCTGATTACTATTGCGGGTGCTCGGATTTGGATGAGCAATCAGGTCGATCTTACTCAAAATGGCAATATGTTAGTGGCTGCAATTACCATCATTATGGGGACAGGCAACTATTCATTGCATATCGGGCAGTTTGATCTGGGTGGGATCGGGACAGCAACCTTTGCTGCAATTTTATTGAATCTTGTGCTCAATCGCCGTTCTACACAGCCTAGTCTAGGTAGTAAAGAAACTGTGCTGAAAGGGTCGCATGTGGCATCTAAATAACAAGAGTCAGATATAAAATCTCTAGAGAAATAGGATACGCGAAAGTGTCAGTTGCATGTTTGAGGTCAGGGTTGAATTTACAAGATGCTGTTTTCCAATGGTTTAATTGAATTGATGGTATTTGACCGAGTTTGCAATGAGCAGCAGAGCTGCGCAAGTTGGTTGCCCTTGCGTGGCGGTCCACTCATCCCGAAAGCCTTGCGAAGCAGCGCTTCTCAGGTCGAACCGAAGGTTGGTCCTAAGATATGCTGAAAACTGTAAGACTCCGTCCTCGTGCCTAATTGATTTTCAATAGCCTTAATAAAAATTTTCAGTGAGATCAGTTTAAAAGGCTTCTTTCATTATGTTGTGTTAAAAAAGCCGATCATTGATCGGCTTTAATTTTTATTGGATTTGATACTGAAAATTTTAAATCTTTTCCAGCAATACACCACTTTCAACATGGTGGGTATATGGGAATTGGTCAAACAGGGCAAAACGCTGAATACGGTGGGTCTGGCTCAAGGTTTTTAGGTTGTCATGTAAAGTGTCTGGGTTACATGAAATATAAATGATGCGTTTAAACTGCTGTAAAAGCTGTAAAGTCGCATCGTCAATTCCTGCACGTGGTGGATCGACAAACACGGTATCGAACTGATATTCGCCTAGGTTGATTTGCGCTTCTTGTAAACGACGGAATTCACGTTCACCATGAAAGGCTTGGGTAAATTCTTCAGCAGCTAGGCGGGCAATTTGAATATTTTCAATCTGGTTTTTTTCAATATTCCATTCGGCAGCATAGACCGAAGATTTTGCCAGTTCGGTTGCCAGTACACGCTCAAATTTTTGTGAAAGCGGTAGGGTAAAGTTACCGTTACCACAGTACAACTCAAGCAAATGTCCTGATGCATCATTTGCTACATCACAAGCCCAGTGCAACATTTTTTCGCAGACTTTGGCATTTGGCTGGGTAAAACCACCTTCAATTTGCTTATAAAAGTAGTTGCGACCGTCAATTTCTAGTTGTTCCACCACAAAGTCATCGGTCAGCACCAGTTTTTGCCCACGGCTACGACCAATGATTTTAATATTGAGTTGTTGCTCCAGCGCTTTTGCTGCAGCAATCCACTGTTCATCGAGTTTGCGGTGATAGATCAGTGTCACTAGCATTTCACCGCTCAGTGTTGCCAGAAAGTCGACTTCAAATAAACGGCGATGCAGTTCAGGTTGTGCTTTGAGTGCATCTAGCAATACAGGCATTAAATCATTAATGCTTTGTGCCGCGATTGGGAAGTTATCAACACGTACTACTTGTTTTTCTTTATTGTCGGTGTTGCGTTCAAACATGGCATAAAACAAATCCGTGTCGGTATGCCAGATGCGAAATTCTGCACGCATACGAAAATGCTGTTCGGGAGAATCGAACACTTCAAGATTTGGCGTTTGGAATTCGGCAAACTGGGTGCGGATACGCTCGACTTTGTCTTGCAGTTGTTGTTGATATGCAGAGGTCATGAACAAAAAAATACACGTTAAACGAAAACGGCAATCTTAACAAACTCGGCTGCTTTAGCCTAGTTTTGCGCTGCAATTGTATGAAAAGAAAAAAACCTCTGTAACGATTGAAGCAGTTACAGAGGTGCTAAGGGAGAGCCAGAAAATAAGGAAGGAAAAGTTTAGTCAGCCATGGTCATCAGGCTAGCGTTACCGCCTGCGGCTGCGGTGTTAATGCTAATCGCACGTTCAATCACCAGACGTTCGAGTGGAATGTCAGCGCTGTTGCTCGCCATGTGAGTAATGCCGACAATTGCCCCTGTGCGACTCGCCATGATTTTTTGCAATGCTTCCAAGTCTGGTTTTGAACCGTGATGCAGCACAGCATCATAATCAGCTTTGGCAATGTCATCAGTGAGTTTGATGGCATCCAAAATGGATTTTGGTAATGACTGTGCATATTTGGTAAAGAAAGCATTGTCACGTTTTAGCAGTGCTTTTGAGTTCACTGCGAAAATGGCAAGCAGTTGATAAACCTGTTCTTGTTCAGTCGTTGCAAGAGACAGCACACGTTCACGCGGCAAAATCACATACTGGTTACTTTCACCTGTTGGGCCTTGCAATTCATAGATTTTATCGACCATGAAGTTTGGAACAGCATTGCTGTTGATCCCACTGATGTTTTTTGTAGCCCATGCTTTAAATGCCTGATAGTTTTGTGTTGCCGTTGCATTCTGATCAACCAATGTGGTTTTCACTGCAAATGGTGTGGTTAAGCCTGCTGACGCATGGTTTTGCATGAGGCGATACAAATACAATGGGCCGCCTGCTTTTGGCCCTGTACCTGATAAGCCTTCGCCACCAAACGGTTGCACACCAACCACTGCACCGACAATATTCCGGTTAATGTACAGGTTACCGACATGCGCAGAATCAACCACTTTCTGAATGGTCTCATCAATACGGGTATGTAAGCCCATCGTTAAACCATACCCTTTAGCGTTGATCTGCTGCATGAGGGCATCCAGCTCACCGTATTTATAGGTCACGACGTGTAATACTGGACCAAACACCTCGCGCTCCAAGTCATTCAGGTTTGGTAACTCAATCAGGGTTGGCGGTACAAAAGTGCCTTGCCCAAGTTGGGCTTGAGTCGCTGCTTGGTCAAACATCAGTTGATGAACAAGGTAGCCTTTGCCTTGCATTTTGCTGATATGGCGCTGAATGTTTTGCTGAGCTTCAGCATCAATCACAGGACCAATATCGGTTTTGAGTAAGTAAGGATTGCCCACGCGCAGTTGTTGCATTGCACCTTTGAGCATGGTTAAAACCGTTTTTGCATTATCTTCTTGCACACATAAAATACGTAGCGCCGAACAGCGTTGACCTGCACTGTCAAATGCCGAGTTCACTGCATCAAACACCACCTGTTCGGTCAGTGCTGATGAATCGACGATCATGGCATTTTGACCGCCCGTTTCAGCAATCAAAGTCACAGGTTGACCATGTTGAGTCAAACGCTGAGCCACAGTTTTTTGCAGGATCTTCGCAACTTCAGTTGAGCCTGTGAACATAATGCCGCTGATACGTGCATCTTGGCTGAGTTTCGCACCGATGGTTTCACCTTGACCTGGCATGAACTGTAAAACTGCTTGTGGAACACCTGCTTCATGCAGCATTTTCACTGCTTGGAAAGCAACCAACGGGGTTTGCTCAGCAGGTTTGGCAATCACGCAGTTACCTGTCGCTAGCGCTGCAGCGATTTGCCCTGTGAAGATCGCCAATGGGAAGTTCCACGGGCTAATACACAATATGGTTCCCAGACTTTGCAAGGCTTTTTGATTTGGGAAATGCTGTGCTTGCTTTGCGTAATAACGTAAGAAATCAACGGCTTCACGCACTTCGGAAATTGCATTGGCATATGTTTTACCACTTTCACGGCAAAGCAAGACCAATAGTTCCAGCAGGCGCTCTTCCATCAGGTCGGCAGCACGTTCCAGCGCTTGAGCACGTAACGCAATAGGGGTGTTTTGCCATGCGCTATGCTGAGACTGTGCTTGCTGCAAGGCTTGTTCAACTTGCTCAACGGTGGCTTCATTGACATGACCCACCACATCGTGATGGTTGGCAGGGTTAATCACCGCTTGGTTATTGCCCTGAGCTTCAGCAAGTTGTCCTGCAACCAGTGCCTGACTGTGCCATCGATGCTGCGCGAATTGTTTGGCAACTGCATTTAATTCTTCAAGACAACTGTCATTGGCAAGGTCAAAACCTTTGGAATTGACGCGGTCTAGGCTGTACAAATTCTTTGGAAATGGAATTGAGGCGTGTTTTAGACCCACAGTTTTGTCATGTTGGGTATTTTGCTCAATTTCCTTGATTGGGGATTGAATCAAATCATCAATTTTAAGATTTTGGTCTGCAATACGGTTTACGAAAGACGTATTCGCACCATTTTCCAATAAACGACGAACTAAATAAGCCAACAAGGTTTCATGCGTACCCACAGGCGCATAAATACGGCATGGCACCCCCAGTTTTCCTTCCGCTTTAGAACCGACAACATTTTCATACAGTGGTTCGCCCATGCCATGTAGACACTGGAATTCGTACTGACCTTCGTAGTATTTTTCTGGGTTGGCAAGGTTGTAAATCGTTGCCAAAGTTTGCGCGTTGTGGCTGGCAAATTGCGGATAGATATAGTCAGGCTCAGCCAGTAATTTTTTTGCACAGGCAATGTAAGACAAATCGGTATGCACTTTACGAGTATAAACAGGGTAGTCACTCATGCCATCAATTTGTGCTTTTTTGATTTCGCTGTCCCAATACGCACCTTTCACCAGACGAATCATCAGGCGTTTTTTACTGCGTTTTGCCAAATCAATAATGTAGTCCACTACGAAGAAGCAGCGTTTTTGGTAAGCCTGAATCACAAAGCCAATACCTTTCCAGTCTGCCAAATCGGGCTCAAAACATAAACGCTCAAGCAGTTCTAAAGACAGTTCAAGTCGGTCGGTTTCTTCAGCATCAATATTTAAACCGATATTGTATTGTTTGGCTAAGCGAGCCAATTCTAAAACACGGTTATACAGTTCGCTATAAACGCGGTCATGTTGCGCACGTTGGTAGCGCGGGTGAATCGCAGATAATTTAATTGAAATCCCTGCGCCTGTATAAACATCTTTATCAGTGGTTGCTTTACCAATCGCATGAATGGCAGAAACATAATCCTGCATATAACGGTCAGCATCACGCTCAGTAAATGCCGCTTCACCCAGCATGTCGTATGAGTAGCGGAACCCTTTGGCTTCTAAAGTTTTGGCATGATTTAGCGCAGCTTGAATAGTTTCGCCTGTCACGAACTGTTCGCCCATCATGCGCATGGCAACATCAACTGCTTTACGAATAATGCCACGCCCACTGCGTGCCAAAATTCCCGTTAAAACACCCGATAAACTCATGCCGCTTTGTGGCTGCATGATTTTGCCAGTCAGCATCAGACCCCATGCTGCGGCATTGACAAACATCAGGCTACTTTGCCCCACATGTTCTTTCCAGTTGCCCTGATTGATTTTGTCGCGGATGAGCAAATCACGGGTTGCTGTATCTGGAATCCGCAGCAGTGCTTCTGCCAGACACATCAGCGCCACACCTTCGTGAGAAGACAATGAAAACTCTTGCAACAAGCCCTGCACAATGCCTGCTTTACCCGCAGACGCTTTACGCTCACGTAAACCGCTGGACAAACGAAACGCCAGTTCATAAATCTTTTTGTCCAGTTCGCTTGGGAGTTTGGCGAATTGTAAAAGTTGTTGAACGGCTTCAGGCTCAGGGCGGCGCCATGCCTGATTAATCTTGTTTTCGAAATTGTTTTTTTCATCGAAAACCGTGATATCGGTAACAGTGGTCGATTGAGTTGCAGTGACCTTTTCAGTTTCCATCATGGCGCGTGTCCCGTTGCTAAAAAAATTGAACCAGAGGTGGATTAAATCTATAATTGCAAAATAATTACCGAATAACTCACTATAATTCGGGTTATTTTTAGAGAATAATTCATATGTCAGATGCTTTTTTTAGCCTTGACCGTACAGACCTCAAAATTCTGGATTTGTTGCAAAAAGACGGGCGAATTTCCAATATTAAATTGGCAGAAGCAGTCAACCTGTCGCCAACTGCGGTGATGGCACGCGTGCAGAAACTCAACAAAGAAAATTTTATTTCGGGTTATTACGCACATCTCAATCCTGAGAAATTGCACGCAGGTTTTTTGGTATTTGTTGAAATTTTATTGGATAAAACTACACCACACGTACTGGAAGATTTTATTGATGCGGTGCAGCAGTACCCTGAAATTTTAGAATGTCACATGACCAGTGGTGGCTTTGATTTTGTCGTGAAAATCCGCAGTCAAAACATGGACGAATTTCGCCGTATAGCAGGGCAGGTACTCTGGCATTTGCCAGGCGTGAAGGAAACCCGTAGTTATCCTGTCATGCAGGTGGTAAAGGAAACTACACAAATTAAATTACAAAGTAAGAAATAAAAAAGGCATGCTCAAGCATGCCTTTTGGGTGGACTGAAACAATCAGTTAATGTTCGCGATGATAAATTTCATCGGCGTGTTCAAAGCGTTCAAGCATGTCACGTGTCGGTGCTTTGCTGATTAAACTGACCACAATAATGGCGAGCGTTGCTAAAATGAAGCCTGGAACAATTTCATATAAGCCTGTTGAGGCAAACACATTTTTCCAGAGAATTACCGTCACAGCACCGACCACCATTCCTGCAACAGCACCACTTAACGTCATGCGTTTCCAGAACAGTGACAGGATAATCAGTGGGCCAAATGCAGCCCCGAAACCCGCCCAAGCATAGGCAACCAAGCCTAAAACTTTGCTGTCAGGATTGCTTGCTAACACAATCGCAAAAGTGGCGATGGCAAGCACCATTAAACGACCCACCCAAACCAATTCTTTTTGTGAAGCATTTTTACGAATAAATGCTTTATAAAAGTCTTCGGTGAGTGTGGTTGAACAGACCAAAAGTTGACAACTCAGCGTACTCATGACCGCAGATAAAATCCCTGCCATGACAATTCCTGCAACCCAAGGGTTAAACAGAATTTGTGTTAATTGCATAAATACCAGTTCAGAGTTGCTACTGACCTTGCCTGACAAATCAGGATGGGCTTGGAAAAATGCAATTCCAAAGAAGCCAGCACCAACTGCACCAGAAAGGCATAAAATCATCCATGACATGCCAATACGGCGCGCAGCAGGAATAGATTTGACGGAGTCTGCAGCCATGAAACGGACTAAAATATGCGGTTGTCCAAAATAGCCTAAGCCCCATGCCATCGACGAAATAATGGCAATTTTAGACAAATTTGAAAACATGTCGTAAGCATGTGGACGCGCAGTTTCAATGAGCTGGGAGAATTGTACTTGACCATCACCAATCGCCAGATAGGTAAATACAGGCGTCAAGAATAATGCAAATAGCATCATTGCTGCCTGGAATGTGTCCGTCCAGCTAATCGCTAAGAAGCCACCAATACATACGTAACTAATCGTTGCAAGCGCACTCACCCAAAGCGCGGTGCTGTAGTCCATATGGAAAATCGTTTCAAATAAACGCGCACCAGCCACCATGCCTGAAGCACAGTAAATAGAGAAGAAAATCAAAATGGTGAGCGCAGAAACAATACGCAGTACACGTTTTGTATCATTGAAGCGGTTGGTGAAATAATCAGGTAAGGTCAATGCATTATTTTGGATTTCAGTATGTACGCGTAAGCGACCTGCAACAAACTGCCAGTTGAGCCAAGCACCAATGGTTAAACCAATGGCAATCCATGCTTCAGATAGACCTGTTGCATAAATTGCGCCAGGTAATCCCATGAGTAACCAGCCACTCATATCGGATGCACCTGCAGATAAGGCAGTCACAAAACTGCCTAAACTACGACCTCCAAGAATATAGTCGGAAAAGTCGCGTGTCGCGCGGTAAGCATACAAGCCAATACAAACCATAGCGACAATATATAAAACAAAAGTGATAACGGTCGGATTCGTGTAGTTCATAGATCATCCTGTCTAAAAAACGGTTCGAGTGTTGTGAACCAACATGTGAATGAACTCTGTAATGACAAAATAATTACTGAGTAATTCACGATAATCGGAGGCTTTTTAGAGGGAAATTTAAAAATAATGATGAAACAGTAGAGACTAAGGATTCATCAAAATGAATAAAAAGCGGTTACATTTGCTATTGATATCGCGAGTTGGGGAGTGTTCTATGAGGCAAGTGTACGGCCATAAAACATCAACTCTTCGGATTACGATGTAATCAACTTCAAAGCAAGATGCCATAGTTTAGATGAATTTGACTTATTGGTACAAAATGAAAAGCATAAAGTTCAAATATTTTATGACGAATTGAATATAAATTGATTAAATTTTGATAACTATCAGGTTGTTCCATGATCTTGCCTGATGGTTTGTCTGATTAAAAAATAAGATTGTATGGTGATTAATTGGCTAAAAGTGACATTCCTAAGATAAAAAATACCAAGAAATAGCAGTTTGGCTAACGCGATATTGAACAATTTTGATTAAGCTAGATTTTGCACAGTTGAAGTGCATTATTTTGTTTAAGGGTTTAACATGGATCGCGTTCAAGCCAATCGATTAGAAAAAGATTTATTAGGAATCAAAGAAGTACCTACCCATTGTTACTATGGTATTCATACCATGCGCGCACTGGAAAATTTCAAGATTTCATCATTGAATATCGGGCAGCAGCCTTATTTTTTATGTGCGTTGGCACAGGTAAAAAAAGCCTCGGCACAAGCCAATTTAGAAGTGGGAAAAATCAGCGAGCAAATCAGCCATGCGATACAAGGTGCATGTGATCTGATCATTCAAAACCCAGAACACTGGCATAAAGAGTTCCCGCTGGATGTATATCAGGGTGGGGCAGGCACTTCAATCAATATGAACATGAATGAAGTGATTGCCAATATTGCACTGGAAATGCTGGGGTATCGTAAAGGTCAATACGATATTTTGCATCCTAATGATCATGTCAACAAATCCCAGTCGACCAATGACGTTTACCCAACCGCGCTACGCTTGGCAACTTACAGCATGCTCGATCCACTTTTTGAGCAGATGCAGCACTTGATCGCTTCTTTGGAAAATAAAGCACTCGAGTTTAAAACGGTTTTGAAAATGGGGCGTACCCAATTGCAAGACGCAGTGCCGATGACTTTGGGGCAAGAGTTTCATGCATTCGCGACGTTATTAAAAGAAGATGTACGACTGATTAAGACCACGCGTGAATTGTTGCTGGAAATTAATTTGGGTGCAACCGCGATTGGTACAGGGATTAATACCGCATCGGGGCATGCCAAACGGGTCACTCGGTATTTGCAACAGGTTACTGGTTTAAAAGTCAAAACCAGTGAAGATTATGTCGAGGCGACCAGTGATTGTGGTGTCTTTATTTTGTTGTCGAGCACACTGAAACGCTTGGCGGTTAAGCTCAGCAAAATTTGCAATGACCTACGGTTACTGAGTTCTGGACCACGCGCTGGTTTTGGTGAAATTCAACTTCCAGAGATGCAGGCAGGTTCATCGATTATGCCTGCCAAAATTAACCCTGTAATTCCTGAAGTGGTCAATCAGATTGCTTTTAAAGTCATTGGTAATGATTTGACCATTACCTTTGCCGCAGAAGCAGGACAGTTACAGCTCAATGCCATGGAGCCTGTGATTGCCTATTCTATTCAGGAATCAATTTCACTGTTAACCCAAGCGGTACGAACACTGGATGAAAAATGTATTCAGGGTATTCGAGCCAATGAACAAGTTTGCCGTGATTCGGTCATGCGCAGCGTCGGAATTGTGACCTTGCTTGATCCGATTTTGGGGCATGGTTTATGTGATGAAATTGGTAAACAATGCATTGCTGAAAATAAAACCATTCCCGAAGTGGTGCTTGAGCGTGGCTTATTGACTCAAGAACAGTTAAATGAAATCTTTAAGTTTGAAAACTTAGTCTCGGAAATCGTGGTTGTACCCGATGAAGAATTTATACAAGCTGGTTAAGTTGAATTGAAAAAATGTGAGCCATCTTCGGATGGCTTTTTTTATGCTAACAATATGTGCTGTAAAAATTAAAGATATTGAGAATATCTTCTATTTTGAATACTTAGAGATGATCTCAGTACTACCAATTTTATTCGACAGATCATACAAAGCTCACATAAATGTTGTTTTGTGGCTAAATATGATCAGGGCAAAGTGGTTGTTTTAATTTTTATTTTAATGATGTTGTAAGCTGTACTGTATTGAACGCCGTATTTGTGCGCAGCAATTTTACGATCATCAGAGCTATGTTGAATCACTTAATATCTGATGAAGAATCAATCAGGTGCGTAAATAGTTGCATCATGCCTTGAGTCGCAGTGGTATTGAGTAAAGTATATTGTGTTGGGACAGCAGCATGACTGGCTTTAGGATCAATATAAAATGCCTGACAATGTTTGGGAATTTCATGAACCAGACCTGCCACAGGGTAAACCACTAAAGTTGAACCAATCACAATAAAAATATCGGTTTGCCTCACAATTTGCTGGGCAATCGCATATTCAGGCACAGCTTCACCGAACCACACTACATGCGGACGTAGTGATGAACCATCATCTGCAAAATCTCGGTCTAGGTAAAGTTCCCAGCCTTCTATTGGGTAATATTTTTCAGGATATGCTGAGTGATTGGGCGCAGAACTTTTGGCAAACCGAATATTGCCATGTAAATGCGTCACCTTGAGGTTACCTGCTCGTTCATGCAAATCATCAATATTTTGCGTGATCACGCTAACATCAAAATAGTCTTGCAGGCGTGCAATCAACTGATGTGCGAGGTTAGGCTGTGCCGCTAAAATCTGTTTGCGCCGCTCATTATAAAAGCGCTGTACCAGTTCAGGCTGGCGTGCCCATGCTTCAGGTGTGGCAACATCTTCAATCGCATGGTTTTCCCAAAGCCCGTTACTGTCACGGAAAGTATGGATACCGCTTTCAGCACTCATGCCCGCGCCTGAAAACACCACCAGTTTTTGCATGCTAGCTTCCTGAAGATAAATGATGTCGCTGTAAAAACTGCCCTAACGCCTGTGCAAATTTTTTCGGTTCAGAAATCAGGGGTGTGTGTCCCGAATTAGCAAATTCAACGCAGTGAACTTGTTGCATGTTTTTAGCAATCAGACGCTGTCCCTCAATTGGATAGAGTTTGGACTGTACCCCCATAAAAAATGTACTTGGACAGCTCAGTTGCTGTAAAGCATGTCGATAGTCGTGATCGTGCTGCAAATAGGTATTGGCATACCACGCCAAATAGTTAAGGCGTTGCATCGGTAAAACAATTTGCTGCAATACATGATGACGCTGGGCGGCTTTAAAAAGCAGGGGAAACAGATCATTGCTGTTCTGGAATTCCAGTAACTCATGCCAAACATCAATCAGATGAAAGCGTTCATGGCTCGACAGTTCATGAATATAACGGTGTGGCAGATAGGTTTGCAGTAATTGCGATAACTGTTGCAAATGCTGCTTAAATTGTTGTTGCTGTTCGGAAAACAACCCGTATGACCAGGTGGCATCAACAGCAATTTTAGGGCTTTGGTTAATATGCAAATAGGCTTGAATATGTTGTTGTAATCCACCGTACGCCATACCATGCATGGCAGTGGTTGCACCCATCGAGTATGCAATCACGATAAATTTTTCAAGGCGTTTATGCTGAATCACATCACTTAAATCTTGCCAGTGACTGGAAATGGCATCTAAACCTTGAGGAATTTCACAGTGCCGAGAATGTCCAAAGCCGCGCCAGTCAGGAATAATAAACCGGAAATTTTTACGTTGCGGATACAAAAAAGGCAGCCATTGCCAGCTTTTCATGCCCAAACCTGAAAGCACTAAAACGGGTTGTTGCCCTTGCCCAAACTCGCGTACAAACAGCGTTTGCTGGTCGCGCATGACATAAAACGGCATAGTTCACCTTAATCTTGTAATGTTTCTAAGACAGGAATAATTTGTTGTAACCATTTAATCCATTCCAGCTCAAGTTGTATGCCCAATTCTAGAATCATTTTGTGAATATAGAGGGTACGTTGTAACGGCTGCTCATCTGTAAAATCTTTCTGATAAATATTTTGATAAATAGCAAGTGTCTGCTGATGTAGCTCTAAATGGCGCTGTAACTCAGGTAAAATCAAATTACCACCGAGTTGAGCTTCTGCGCGCAGACGTACCATCAAATCTTCACGTAACTGGGCAGGAGCGCTTTGCTTGCTTAGCCATTCTGCCAGTTCCATTCGCCCAAGTTGCTCAACCTGATAAATCTTTTTTCGGGAAGGTTGTGCTTCATCTTCCAAGGTTGAAAGCCAGCCTTTACTGAGCATGTGCCCCAGTTCCCGATAAATCTGTTGATGGGTGGCACTCCAGAAATAGCCCATGGAGCGATCAAAGCGCCGTGCCAACTCAAAACCTGTACTCGGCTTTTCTAGTAAACTGGTCAATAAAACATGGGAAAGTGACATAATCGTGACAAGATAAACAAAAAATGACTGAATAGATTATGCAACAAGTTGCATTGAAAAAGAAACTTGACTATAACTAAATGCAACAAATTGCATAATAACGCCAGCATGATGCTCGCAGGAGTTCGAAATGTCGACTTATCCTCATTTACTTGCCCCTTTGGATTTGGGTTTTACTACATTAAAAAACCGCGTATTGATGGGTTCAATGCACGTGGGATTAGAAGAAGCGCCACAAGGCTATGCTCGTATGGCCGCCTTTTATGCTGAACGTGCACGTGGTGGCGTGGGGCTAATTGTGACAGGTGGTATAGCCCCCAATGCCGCAGGCGTGACTTTTTTAGGTGGTTCAAAGCTTGATACGCATGAAGAAGCCGAGAAACATCGTCAAATTACCCAAGCGGTGCATGAAGCAGGCGGTAAAATTGCCATGCAGATTTTACATACGGGGCGTTATTCTTATCAGCCCAATATTGTCGCACCTTCACCCATACAAGCCCCGATTAATCCTGTAAAACCACATGCATTAAGTGTGGATGAAATCGAACAGACCATTATGGACTTTGTGCATTGTGCTGAGCTTGCTCAATATGCAGGGTATGACGGTGTGGAAATCATGGGTTCGGAAGGTTATCTCATTAACGAATTCATTGCAGCGCGTACCAACCACCGCAGTGATGAATGGGGCGGCACTTATGAAAACCGTATTCGTCTTGCGATAGAGATTGTGCGCCGTACCCGCGAGGCGGTTGGCGAGCAGTTTATTATTATTTATCGGTTGTCGATGCTGGATTTGGTCGAAGGTGGCTCTAACCTCGCTGAAGTGATTGACCTTGCGAAAAAAATTGAGCAGGCAGGTGCAACCATTTTAAATACAGGGATTGGCTGGCATGAAGCACGGATTCCGACCATTGCCACCAAAGTGCCACGTGCCGCATTTACTTGGGTGACGCAAAAGCTCAAAGGTCAGGTGAATATCCCACTGATTACATCCAACCGTATCAATACTCCTGAAATGGCAGAGCATGTAATTGCTTCTGGACATGCCGATATGGTGTCTATGGCACGCCCAATGCTCGCAGATCCAGAATTTGTACTAAAAGCCAGTGAAGGTCGTTCGGATGAAATCAATACCTGTATTGCCTGCAATCAGGCGTGTCTAGACCAGATTTTTTCCATGAAAATAGCATCATGTTTGGTCAATCCACGTGCATGCTATGAAACTGAACTGATTTTTAAAGAAGCCACCCAGAAAAAACGGATCGCCGTAGTTGGGGCTGGACCTGCGGGCTTGAGTTTCGCCATTTATGCGGCGCAACGTGGACATCAGATTGATCTTTTTGATGCTGACGATAAAATTGGCGGGCAGTTTAATATTGCTAAAACCATTCCTGGCAAAGAAGAGTTTTATGAAACCCTACGTTATTTTCAACGTCAAATAGAGCTATATGCTACACAGATTAATGTCAATCTGAGTCAGCGGGTAAGTACTGAAACACTGTTACAGGCAAATTATGATGACATCGTTGTTGCCACAGGTGTAACGCCAAGACAATTAGAAATAGACGGAATTGATCATCCGAAGGTGCTGAATTACTTGCAGGTATTAAAACAACGGCAACCTGTAGGGCAGCGTGTAGCAATTATCGGCGCTGGTGGTATCGGATTTGATACTGCAGAATTTCTAACTCAGTCAGGAACCAGTGCCAGTATTGTGCCAGAAAAATTTTATGATGAATGGGGGATTGATCCAGCCTATGAACATACAGGCGGTTTAAAAGCTGCCCGCCCTGAATCGGCTGCCCGAGAAGTATTTTTATTGCAGCGGAAAAATAGTGCGATTGGTGCGCAGTTGGGGAAAACTACGGGTTGGATTCACCGCATGGGTTTAAAACACCGCAATGTGCATATGTTGTCTGGGGTCAGTTACGAAAAAATTGATGATCAGGGTTTACATATTATTGTGAATGAACAGCATAAATTACTGGAAGTTGACCATGTTGTGATTTGTGCAGGGCAGCAATCGTATACTGCAATGTATGATGAATTACTGGCACAAGGTCAATCTGTACATTTGATTGGCGGGGCAAAAGAGGCGGGTGAACTCGATGCCAAACGTGCGATTCGACAAGGTGCAGAATTGGCCGCCACAATTTAAAGACTCGTAATAAAAAAACCAGCATTGTTGCTGGTTTTTTTATGATTCAGATTGAGTTAATTAGTTACTGAGTGCAGGTTTAGCTGCAGCAATTGCAGCGGCAACAGCATCATCTTCGCTCAAACGTGCTTTTTTGCTTGATTCTGGTTTTTTCTCAGTCACGACTTGGCTGTTGCTCGTACTGTTGTTATTGCTTGAACCTGTGGTACTACCAGTTGTTGAACTGGTTGAACTGGTTGAACTATTTGTTGTTGGCGCCGCTGTATCGGCATCTTTCACTTCGCTGCGAATTTCTGTTGATGTGTTTTCAGTTTCTTCACGCTGAATTTTCACAACTTTTTTGGCTGGCGGTGCAGGTGGTTCAACATCTGAAGCTGGCGTATTGCTATTTTCATTAATTGAATGGAATTGCTCTGAAGCAGGATTGTTCGTTTGCTCAGATTGAGCTTGCTGCTCATCAGGATGTGCTTCTTCTTTTTTAGACGAACATGCTGCAAGGAGTAAACCTGCTGCGATTGCACCACAGATAATAAATTTCTTATTCATCACGTAACAAAATTGACTTAAACAAAGATACGCCATTATAGCAATAAAAAATCGATTGCAAATGTACAGATATGTCACCATATTGCATCGAATTTGATGGTAAAATAGACAATTGTAATTTGTTATGTGAATACCTGTGGAATGACTTTGCTTTATAGGGCCAGAGTAAAGTAAAATTGCCCAGCATTGCATGCCGATTTAGGCTTGATTGTACGAGAAACCGAATGACCCATTTTATTTTCGTTACTGGTGGTGTGGTATCATCACTAGGTAAAGGTATTTCAGCCGCTTCAGTTGCTGCACTTTTAGAAGCTCGTGGTTTAAAAGTAACCATGGTGAAAATGGATCCATATATTAATGTCGATCCAGGGACAATGAGTCCTTTCCAACACGGTGAAGTCTTCGTAACTGAAGATGGGGCCGAAACAGACTTAGACTTGGGTTATTACGAACGTTTCTTACGTCGTGCGAAAATGACCAAACTCAATAACTTTACCAGTGGCCGAGTGTATCAAGACGTCCTTAACAAAGAACGTCGTGGTGATTATCTTGGCGGTACGGTACAGGTTATCCCACATATTACGGACAATATTAAAGAACGTGTACTTCGTGCAGGCGAAGGCTACGATGTGGCTATCGTTGAAATCGGTGGCACAGTCGGGGATATCGAGTCACTTCCATTTATGGAGTCTGTTCGTCAGTTGTTGGTTGAACTTGGACACAAACGCAGCATGCTCATGCATCTGACGTTGTTGCCATACATTAAATCTGCGGCTGAATTAAAAACCAAACCAACTCAGCATTCTGTAAAAGAATTGCTTTCAATTGGTATTCAGCCAGATATTTTGATCTGTCGTACCGAACATGATGTTGATGCAGACACTAAACGCAAAATTGCACTATTTACCAATGTAGAAGCACGTGCAGTTGTCGTTTGTAAAGATGCAAAAACCATTTATCAGATTCCGCGTAATTTCTATGAGCAAAACGTTGACGATTTGATCTGTGAACGTTTTGGTTACAATGATTTGCCAGAAGCAGATTTGACCGATTGGGATCAAGTGTGTGAAGCATTGTTTAACCCAGAGTGCACTGTACGTGTCGCGATGGTCGGTAAATATGTTGAACTGCCAGATGCTTATAAGTCTGTCAATGAAGCATTGCTGCATGCAGGTATTCAAAACCGCGTGAAAGTGCAAATCGACTATGTTGATGCAGAAGCACTTGAATCGAAAGATGTTGCTGCTGAACTGAAAGATGCTGATGCAATCTTGGTTCCAGGTGGTTTTGGTGAGCGTGGTACTGAAGGAAAAATGAAAGCCATTCAGTATGCCCGTGAAAACCAAGTTCCATTCTTGGGGATTTGCTTGGGGATGCAGCTTGCCGTGATCGAATATGCACGCCATGTTGCAGGTTTGCCAGAGGCAACATCTACAGAATTCAATCGTGCTACAAAATATCCATTGATCGGCTTAATTACCGAATGGTTAGATGAGCGCGGCGAACTGCAACAACGTAGTGTTGAGTCTGATTTGGGCGGCACCATGCGTTTGGGTGCACAAAAATCTGAACTGGTTGCAGGGACTAAAACACGTGAAGTGTATGGTAAAGCCGAGATTACTGAGCGTCACCGTCACCGCTATGAAATGAATGACCGTTTTATTGCACCGCTTGAAGCAGCAGGCATGAAAATTTCTGGTTATTCAGTTGCACAGCATTTGGTTGAAACGGTCGAGATTCCTGCTCATCCTTGGTTTATTGCGGTGCAGTTCCATCCAGAATTTACCAGCTCACCACGTGATGGGCATCCGTTATTTGCTAGCTTTATTGATGCCGCGAAAAAACAGTATCAACAAAGCAAAAACTAAATTACTCCAGTTTTGGAAAGTTTAAATGTCACAATTAAAACCACAAGAGATTGTACGTTTAGGCGATATACAAATGGCAAATCATTTGCCATTTGTACTATTCGGCGGCATGAATGTACTAGAGTCTAAAGATCTTGCATTTGAGATTGCAGAAACGTATATCGATATTTGTAAGCGTTTAGACATTCCGTATGTCTTTAAAGCCAGTTTTGATAAAGCCAATCGTTCGAGTTTGTATTCGTTTCGTGGTCCTGGTTTAGAAAAAGGTCTGGAATGGCTGGCTGACATTAAAAAACAGTTTAATGTGCCAATCATTACCGATGTGCATGAGCCGTATCAGGCTGCACCTGCGGCTGAAGTTGCAGATATTATTCAACTTCCTGCTTTCTTAAGCCGCCAGACTGACCTTGTTGAAGCAATGGCAAAAACCAATGCTATTATTAACATTAAAAAAGCACAGTTTTTAGCGCCACATGAAATGCGTCATATCTTGAATAAATGTCTGGAAGCAGGCAATGATAAGTTGATTTTATGTGAGCGTGGTTCTGCATTTGGTTATAACAACCTTGTAGTTGACATGCTTGGCTTCGATACCATGAAAGCCATGAATGTTCCTGTGTTCTTTGATGTGACTCACGCATTACAGACACCAGGTGGGCGAGCAGACTCAGCAGGTGGTCGCCGTGCTCAAATTACCACACTTGCGCGTGCAGGTATGGCAACAGGGCTAGCAGGTTTATTTTTAGAAGCTCATCCAAATCCAGATGAAGCAAAATGTGACGGCCCATGTGCGTTGCGTTTATCCCAACTAGAACCGTTCTTGGCTCAGCTCAAGGAACTGGATACGTTGGTCAAAGGATTTGCAAAATTAGACACACACTAATGCCAAAAATAGCATTAGATTATTAATTAACAGAGGAATTGTTCATGAGCCAAATCGTTGACATTCGTGCGCGCGAAATTTTGGACTCTCGTGGTAACCCAACCATCGAAGCGGATGTTATTTTAGACTCTGGGGTTGTTGGTCGTGCATGCGCACCATCAGGCGCTTCAACAGGTTCTCGTGAAGCACTTGAACTTCGTGATGGTGATAAATCACGTTACTTAGGTAAAGGTGTGCGTACCGCAGTACAAAATGTGAATAACGATATTCGCAATTTGCTTGTTGGTCAAAGTACATTTGAGCAAAAATCACTTGATGAACAAATGATCGCGCTTGATGGTACTGAAAACAAAGCAAAATTGGGTGCGAATGCAACATTGGCTGTATCTCTAGCAGCAGCGCGTGCAGCAGCAACTGAACAAAAACTTCCATTGTTCCAATATATCGCAAACTTACGTGGTCAAACCACTTTGTCTATGCCTGTGCCAATGATGAACATCTTAAATGGTGGCGCACATGCAGATAATACAGTTGATATTCAAGAATTTATGATTGAGCCTGTAGGCTTTACATCATTTGCTGAAAGCTTGCGTGCTGGTGCAGAAATCTTCCATGCGTTGAAATCTGTATTGAAAAAGCAAGGTTTGAATACTGCTGTAGGTGATGAAGGTGGTTTTGCACCAAACCTTCGTTCAAACGAAGAAGCAATTACTGTAATTCTTCAAGCAATTGAACAAACAGGTTATAAAGTTGGTTCTGACATTATGTTGGCACTTGACTGTGCAGCTTCAGAATTCTACAAAGATGGCCAGTACATCCTTGCAGGTGAAGGCAACAAAGCATTTACAAGCAACCAGTTTGCTGACTACCTTGCTGGCTTGGCTAAACAGTACCCAATTATCTCAATTGAAGATGGTTTAGACGAATCTGACTGGGAAGGTTGGGCTTACTTGACTTCTATCTTGGGTGACAAAATCCAATTGGTTGGTGATGACTTGTTCGTAACTAATCCGAAGATTTTACAACGTGGTATTGACCAGCACGTTGCAAACTCAATTTTGATCAAGTACAACCAGATTGGTACTTTGACTGAAACTTTAGATGCAATTTACCTTGCAAAAGCTAATGGCTACAGCACTGTTATTTCACACCGTTCAGGTGAAACAGAAGATTCAACTATTGCTGACTTGGCTGTTGGTACTGCTGCGGGTCAAATCAAAACTGGTTCACTTTGCCGTTCTGACCGTGTGTCAAAATACAATCAATTACTTCGTATTGAAGAATTGACTCAAGCGATTTATCGCGGTAAAGCTGAATTTAAAGGTTTGAACTAAGCTTTATGTTGATGTTTTGGAAAGAGACCTTTAACTCTTTTTCAAGTCGTATCATATTGTGCCTTGCGATCGTTTTGGTCGCAGGGTGTCAATATATGTTCTGGTTTGGTGAGGATGGTTATTATGATCATAAAAAACTCATGCAACAAATCCAGCAACAGACTGAAGTGAACCAAGAACTCAAAGAACGTAACCGTATCTTGGGTGCAGAGGTTTATGATTTGAAAAATGGTGCGGAAGCCATAGAAGAACATGCGCGTTTGGACTTGGGGTTAATTAAACCACATGAAACCTTTGTACAAATGAGCACGATTAGCACACAGTATCAATCGACGTATGTTGACCCAAATAAACAGAAAGATTCAGGCACCAATGAAGATGAAGACAGCCCAGACATGCACTAAACTTTGGGCTATTATTCCCGCTGCGGGCTCAGGTCGCAGATTTTCACCCACCGAATTAAAACAATATCAAAAAATTCTAGATCAGACCGTGTTGGAACATAGTGTGGCACGGTTAAATCAACTTCCCTTAGCAGGTTATGTGCTTGCGATTAACTCACAAGATCAATTTGCCAAACAATTACCACTCGCTTACCCTGAACGTGCGCATTTTTGTGAAGGCGGGCGTGAACGTGTTGATTCTGTGCTGAATGCTTTGCAGTATTTGCAAGCTTTTGCCACCAATGATGACTATGTGTTGGTACATGATGCAGCGCGTCCGTGTATTACACTGGAGTCTCTACAGAATTTGGTTGAGCAAGCGCAGCAACAGGCTTGCAGTGCTATTTTAGCGACCCCTGTACGTGATACCTTAAAGCGTGTTGCCGATCAGCAACAGATTGAAACCACCGTGAGTCGTGATGCACTCTGGCAAGCGCAGACACCGCAGATTGCTCGGTTTTCTGTATTAAAAGCAGCTATAGAGCAGGCATTGGCAGCAGAAATTAGTATTACTGATGAAGCCAGTGCGCTTGAGTTTGCTGGGCAGCCCGTCATTGTGGTACAAGGGCGTTCTGACAATATTAAAATTACTTATCCTGAAGATCTTCGCTTGGCTGAGCTTATTTTAACTGCTCAACAAAAATAGAAAAATACTTTTCCTCTATTTGCACATTAATCATAAAGGCGATAAATACCAGTAAAGCGTTGGCAATTCTGTTTTGCCACATGATTGGTACTGGTAACCACTAGTAAGGTTTTCTGATAATTAAATTGATACCGACAAGTGGTTTCATTGTTGGTGACTTTGGTTTTGTCTGTATTGTTTAAATATGAGAGAAAAGCAAAACTGAGCTTATCGAGGCTAGCATTTGGGTTACGATACATCCAGCCTTCGATTTTCATTTTATTTTGATCAAGTTGATGAATCTGCAAATAGGTCTGTGGCTGGGCAATTTTCCCATGATGATATTTAATAAAATGCTGAGTGAGGCTTTGGTTTAAGGCACTATAGGCATTTA
Source organism: Acinetobacter sp. ANC 4636 (assembly GCF_054454555.1). Taxonomy (NCBI): domain Bacteria; kingdom Pseudomonadati; phylum Pseudomonadota; class Gammaproteobacteria; order Moraxellales; family Moraxellaceae; genus Acinetobacter; species Acinetobacter sp. ANC 4636. Next base: position 131,094 of record NZ_JBTKVD010000003.1, read on the forward strand.
AGTCTTCAGCGCGTAGATTAAATTGCTGTTCAAAACAGCTTTTATTCTTGCACTGTTTTAAACGGGAATGCCACATATGCTGAGTATCTTGTAATAAGCGTAATGGTGCATTGGTGACCAGATTTGAGGTAAAGTACAGCTTATTGATCTGATCAACTTGAGTTTTATATTGTGTTTTACAGTAATTTGGATGTGATTGATTGCTACATAAGGGCTGATAGGCATAGCTCGAAGAGCATGCTAATACGCTGAGCAAAACCATACAGCCAAATGCTTTATTGGTATAAAGATTAAAATTCAACGACATGATCGCTTATACTTTGACGAGATGATGCTAGCGCTAACTATAGCGAATCAGCGATAACAAACACAAGTCTTGATAAAGGATGTTTAGCGTGGTTACAAAAATTCGAATCGGTCAAGGCATGGATGTACATGCTTTTGAAGAAGGTGATTTTGTCACTTTGGCAGGAATTCAGATTCCTCATACACAGGGTTTAAAAGCACACTCAGATGGTGATGTGGTATTGCATGCACTGTGTGATGCGTTACTTGGTGCATTGGCATTGGGTGATATTGGACAGCATTTTCCAGATACAGATCCCGAATTTAAGGGTGCAGATAGTCGTAAGCTGTTGCAGCATGTTTATCAACTAATTTTGGATCGTGGTTATGTGCTAGCTAATGCGGATATGACTGTCGCATGCGAACGCCCGAAACTGGCGAAATATAATCTGGATATGCGCCAGAGTGTGGCAAATGTGCTTGATGTAGATGTATCGCAAATTAGCATTAAAGCCACAACAACTGAAAAACTGGGCTTTACGGGGCGTCAGGAAGGGATTCTGGCGACTGCCACTGTATTGTTAGTGGCAGCAAGCTGATCTAAGAGCATTCACGAGAATGCTTTTGTTCCCATGAGGGCTTGTTGAAGTTCAAGAGTTGCTTTGCGCCCTTGGAGCTGTAAGGCAACATTGTGAATTAAACCTGTCCAGGTATCATTTGGTTCCCAAATTTGATGCAGATAATGCTGTGCCTGTTCTATATCGGTATCCATATAATACTGACGATATAAATAGATGAGAGCGCTGGCACAATAATTTTCAGAGCAGTGAATCCAGATATTCTGTTGTTTCAATAGAAAGTTCAATGTATCAAGTACAAAAAGAGCTTGTTCTGGATCGGGAAGTTCCCAGTCAATCGGCAGTTGAATATAATTTAATCCTAATTCAAGGCAAATCTTATCTTCATGCTCAACTGCATTGTTGGTATCGCTTAAAGCCAAATTAATAACAGTATTGATTCCATACGCTTTAATCAGTTTGAGTTGTTCAACGGTTGGTTGCCCAGAACTGAGTAGGCGTTCATGAATATACTGAAAGTTAAGGGTCTGACTAAGCGCGAGTTCTAAACTGTTCATACGATGATCATTCATAAAAAACGCCATCTTGCTGATGGCGTATTGTCAAATAATTAGCGGTTTGGTAAGACATCTTTTAATGCATCGTGCATTTCAAGAAGCGCTTTTTCCGTGGTATCCCAATCAATACAGCCATCAGTAACTGATTTGCCATATTCAAGTTCACAAAGATTCTCTGGAATATCTTGGCGTCCACCTTTAAGGTGACTTTCCACCATCAAGCCTACAATTGACTTGTTGCCATTGATGATTTGCTCAGTGACATTTTTGAGAACAAGTGGTTGTAAGTACGGGTCTTTGTTCGAGTTAGCGTGGCTGGCATCAATCATGATTTTGTTGCTGACTTTTGCTTTTGCCAAAGCCTGTTCTGCTTCTGCAACAGAGGTTGCATCGTAGTTTGGCTTGCCGTTACCACCACGTAATACCACGTGTGCGTATGGGTTGCCATTGGTACGAATCACAGAAACCTGACCATTTTCATTTAAACCGAGGAAACTGTGTCCGTGTTTAACAGCTTGCATGGCATTGGTTGCTACTGTTAAACCACCATCTGTACCATTTTTAAAGCCAACAGGTGAAGATAAACCTGAAGACATTTCACGGTGAGTTTGGCTTTCTGTAGTACGTGCGCCAATTGCTGACCATGAAATTAAATCGTGTAAATATTGTGGTGAGTTTGGATCAAGCGCTTCAGTTGCACAAGGTAAACCCACTTCATTAAGTTCAAGCAATAATTTACGACCAATGCGCAGACCTTTTTCAATATTGAATGAATCATTCATATCGGGGTCATTGATCAGGCCTTTCCAGCCAATTGTTGTACGCGGTTTTTCAAAATAAACACGCATCACCAAATAAAGAGTGTCTTTAACTTTTTCACTAAGTGCTTTAAGACGTTCAGCATATTCGTGTGCGGCTTTAGGATCGTGAATTGAGCATGGTCCAATCACGACAAATAAGCGTTTATCTTCACCATCCAAAATCTTGCGAATCGTTTCACGTCCGTTAAGCACAGTTTGGTAAGCCTTCTCTGAAAGAGGGAGTTCTTCTTTTAATTGTGCTGGAGTAACAAGCGGTTGGATGCTTTGGATATTGATGTCATCAATATCGGCTGACGTAATAGAATGGGACTGTAAACTATTCATTGCCTTCACTGGTTAAAAAATAGGATCATCTGGATGAGTCTGACTATAGCATGCTTTCAGAAACAAAAGATGATCGTAGCGCTAAATCTTTGGATTAAAAACGTCTATTAGTCTAATGCTCGATAGCATTAGCCATGTTGTTGTGAGTTGCTTACAGGCTGAACGAGCATTGCAGTTTCAGCTTTTGGCTTCGGCTTTTCTTTAACAGGATGCAAAATAAAGTTAATCCCGAGCAGGAACAGGGTAATCCCTAAAATTTTACGAATCATTTTTTCAGGTAATTTTGAGCTGATCAGCGTACCAAAAATAATGGCAGGAATAGAACCAATCAGTAACCAGCCGAGTAAATGAAAATCCACGTTGCCAGAACTCATGTGAGCAATCCCTGCAACGAAAGTCAGTAATACCGCATGTGCAACATCGGAGCCGATAATCCGAATCATCGGTAGATTTGGGAAAAGCAGAATCAGTGCCATAACACCAAATGCACCCGCACCAACCGATGACAATGTCACGAATACACCCAGTACAATTCCCATAAAGACGACATAAATGCGGCGCTTGCCTGTAAAGATTAATTCTTCAGACTGTGGTTCTTTTTTGCGGAAATGGTTAAAGAATTTCTCAATTTTTGAACGGAAAATAATGGAAATACCAGTCAGGGTCAACATGAAACCCAAGACCATAGTCAAGACTGCTTTATATTCAGAAGAATGGCTTAAATAGTGCTCTAGTACCCAGTGTGTTGCAAATGAAGCAGGAACACTACCCAGAGCTAGCCATGAAACAATTGGCCAAACGACATTGAGTTTTTTGGCATGAACGATTGAACCACAAAATTTGGAAATGGATGCATAGATTAAGTCAGTACCAATTGCGATATGTGGTTCGATTTTAAATAAACTGATCAGCATTGGAGTCATGAGTGAACCACCACCAACACCTGTGATTCCTACACAAAAACCCACTAGCATGCCTGCTAAAATAAACTGAACCGCATCGATCATGACCATGTGCCATTATATAAATTTGTGCTTATATTAGGAGTTTTTATGAAAAAACGTACTCATAAAAAATGATTTGCTTATTCAAAAAAAGAATAAATAAATACTGAATCACAAAATTATGATTTTTCAGAAACTTTTAAGTAAGATTTTTAAAAAATACCGATAAAAATCAATTTACTACTTTAAAATTTAATTGGAGGTATTTTAAATTGAAAGACTTCAGCCAAACACATTGTGCCAATTTTTGAGAGTTTTAAATATTTTAAAAAGTCATCGCTTTAGTAATACGACCAAGAAAGCATATAGCCTGATCAATGAAATTGCATGAAAAATACTCTTAATATTATTGGGTGTTGCCCAAGGATCAAGATTATTTGTGCTGCAAAAAATCAATAAAAAAACCATCTCTAGATAGAAATGGCTTTTTGTTTTTGTGGCAGTTTGTTGTTTATAGGGCAACGCCACCTGTGCCAAAAGCTTCGCTGTGGATATTTTCCTGTGGAATACCGAGCGCTAACAAGGCTTTATTTTGAATTTGCATAAATGGCATTGGACCACATAAATAATAATCAGCATTTTCAGGTAGCCATTTACGGTCTAGTGTCGATAAATCTAGGCGACCTTTCGAATGGTAGTCTTGCCCCAATACATCTTGTTGTTCAGGATGTTCATAAGCAACAAAGACATTTAAATTATCGTGCTGCTCTGCCAATCCTTGAATGGCATTTTTCATGGCATGTACGCGTGAACCACGTGTTGCATGAATGAAATGAACAGATGGTTTAGCTTCTGTCGAGCCAAACTGTGCTTTGATTTTTTGCCAGAATGATATTTTGGCACTTGGATCAGTATTTTCTGTTAACAACTGATTCAACATGGCAACCATTGGTGTCAAGCCAACGCCTGCACTGATTAAAACATTGGTTTTTTCAGGATTAACCAAGAAGAAGTTGCCTGTTGGTGCTGAAAGTTCCACAACATCATTGACGTTTAAATGCTTATGTAATGTTGAAGAAACATAACCAGGATCTTGTCCTTCAACTTTTGCTTGTTCACGTTTCACCGAAATACGGAAATAGTTGCCTGAAGCGCAGTCTGAAAGACTGTATTGACGTGGTTGTTTAATACCGAGTTCAGGAACAAATACACGTACAGTCACGTATTGACCTGCTTTGTATTCTGGTAATGCACCACCATCTTTTGGTACCAAATAGAAAGAAGTAATTTCATCACTTTCTTTGACTTTTTTGGAGATAATAAAATCACGCCAGCCTAACCAGCTACCTTTAGTTTGTTGATGTTCTTGATAAATTTTCTGTTCAGTTGCAATAAACAAATCTGCAAGTTGTCCGTATGCCAGACCCCATGCCTCAATCAGTTCATGATCCATTGGAATACTGAGCACTTCACTAATTGAGTGCAACAGGTTTTCACCGACAATGTCATACTCAGGTGCTTGAATATTCAGACTGACATGTTTGTGACAGATCAGTTCAACAACAGGTGCAAGTACGCTTGGGTCTTCGATGTTTTCAGCATATGCCAATACCGCCCCCGCAAGTGCTTTTGCTTGCGCGCCGCTGCGCTGATGTCCCATGTTAAAAGTTTCTTTTAACTGCGGATTGTTGGTTAGCATACGGTTATAGAAATAATCTGTAAGCGCAACCCCGTTTTCACGCAAAACTGGAACAGTTGATTTAATGAGGTCAATTTGATGTTGGCTTAACATAACGAATACTCGCACGTTTTTTATAAGATGTATTTAAAATACATCTTATATTGATTTTACGTCAAGCATTACATAAAATAAAAAATTAAATATTTTATAAGATTTTGTTTTTAAATGAAAAATAATTAAAAAACCAATCGTTTTGATTGGTTTTAAAATGCTTATAAAATCAGACTAAAATGATCAGTATTTGAATTTGACCGCAACCGTATAATTGGTAGGTACGTCTTAGTAAACTTGCCCTTGAGATAGGCCAGTCAGATACTTTTTGTCGGTCGCTTTGTTGCCATTTACTTGGAAGTCAGCATGGTCATTTAAGTAATAACGCCACTAAGTTCAGTAGGGCATAAGCATCTTGTTGAAGCTTGTGATCATCATTGCTGCTAATCGGGGTGCTAATTTTATCTTTGCACTGTACGGTTGACGTTCGCATCGATTTTAGATTTTTGGAATCGTGGTATGGTATGAGTGGTTAAAATATTGAATCTTGATGTTGGATTGTAATGATGTGGGTGACTGCCAGTTTTGGTATTTTCAAGTTAAATTTGCTATTGCCTGTTTGAGTGTAATTTGCACCATAATGATGATTGAAAGTGATTTGCAGGAAGATATGATAAGAGAACAAGTGTTTTATATTCGAACCAAGCATGAAGTAACGCCTAGAAATCTTTTATAATATTGTTGATGACACACCCAAAAGGAAAACATTCTTGCAAAAACGTAAATTGAGAATCGGCATTGTCGTCGGTGAGGTTTCAGGAGATACACTTGGGGCTGAACTGATGCGTTGTTTCAAAGAGCAGGGTGTTGACGTCGAATTTGAGGGAATTGGCGGTCCACAAATGATTGCTGAGGGCTTTCAGAGTTTTTATCCGATGGATACTCTTGCTGTCATGGGGTTGGTTGAAGTCTTAAAAGAACTGAAACAATTATTTGCTGTACGTGATGGTTTGGTTGAACGTTGGCAAAACAATCCTGTTGATATTTTTATTGGAATTGATGCCCCAGATTTTAATTTACGTTTGTCTAAGCGCCTAAAACAAAAACAGCTTCCGATTAAAACTGTGCAATATGTCAGTCCTTCTGTATGGGCATGGCGACAAAAGCGTGTGTTTGGTATTAAGCAAAATATCGATTTGGTGATGTGTTTGTTTCCATTTGAAAAAGTTTTTTATCAACAGTATCAAGTTCCTGCAATTTTTGTTGGGCACCCGCTAGCGAAACAGTTACCGCTCAGTAACCCGATTCAGCAAGCCAGACAAGCCCTGAATCTTCCCGAACAAGCTAAATATATTGCGTTGTTACCAGGGAGTCGCCGTGGAGAAGTAGAACGACTTGCACCTTTAGTTTTTGACGCAGCACAGATTTTGCAAACCAAATATCCCGAATATGAATACCTTGTTCCTGCAATTAATGCTCAGCGTTTTGAGCAAATTCAGAAAATTTTGGCAAGTTATCCTGAAAGTGTGCGTGCCAAGATTCATGTTCTCGACAATCAGCATACTGAATCAAAAATTGGGCGTTTGGTCATGGATGCCAGTAATATTATTGCTTTGGCTTCGGGGACAGCCACACTTGAAGCAATGCTGCTGCACCGCCCAATGGTGACATTTTATAAGCTGCATTGGTTAACCTATCGCATCATGAAATTTATGATCAAGATTCCGTATTTTTCTTTGCCCAATATTATTGCGGGGAAAAAAGTCATTCAGGAGTTGGTGCAGGATCAGGCAAACCCTGAAATATTGGCAGCTGAAATTGAAAAATTGATGAATGTTGAGGTGGCACAAATACAAGCCATGCAGCATTTAAGTATGCATAAGCAACTGATTTCAGGAGATACTGAAGATCCTGTGCATGCAATTTTGCAGCTACTGGCAGTGCATTGAATTTAAACAGGCAGGAATTTCCTGCCTGTTTTTATAATTATAAGTTTAAGTCCGAATAATAATTTCGTAGCCTGTATATTTACGAATATTAATCACGCCTGTATCTAAAATCAGATATTGACCTTTAATGCCTTGCAACACACCGCGAATGATTGGGGTTTTGTCGAGATTATGCGATTTGATTTTTTCAGGGTATTGCTCGACAGGGTAAACAAACTCTCGCATTTGCTCATTTTCAAGTAATTCAATTCCTTCATCAAATTGCAAGTTTTGACTAAATTCATCACGAATGCGCTGAATTTTAGGTGCAAACTCTTCAACCAGTTGCTCGCGAACTTCAACCAAATTTAGCGGTTCAGCTTCACCTTTCAGTAATTTACGCCAGTCGGTTTTATCCGCCACTTGTTCACCAAACATAATTTCAAGCTGCCCCGACAAGCGTCGTGAGCCGACTCGCATAATCGGTAAAGCCTGAGTTGCCCCTTGATCGAGCCAGCGTGTTGGCATGTGCGTGATACGGGTAATGCCGACTTTTAAAGCGCTTGAATTGGCTAAATAGACAATGTGCGGCTGAAAACAGACATTTTGTGCAAACTCATCTTCACGGCAAGTCCCGAGATGATAATGGCAAGTTTCAGGCTTCATAATGCACATGTCACAAGATGCTTTAGTTTTAAAACACTTAAAGCAGTGACCTTGTGAGTAGGATTTGGGGGTTTTTGCACCACAAGACACACAAAAAATCTGCCCAGTCCATTCAATTTCAAGCTCTTGGCCTAAAGTAAAGGGTAAATTGATCTGAGATTGGTCTAGAATAAAGCTGTATTCAACATGCGCTTTTTGAGTGTTTTGTTCGGTTACACTATGGTTGGCTAAGTTGGCATGCATTTTGTGACAAATGCCTTGTAATTCCATATCAATTTCTCTCTAACTCAGATAAAGGTGCAGTTTATGGCTGAACAAAATGTCATCACTTCAATGCTAGACGATTTATGTCAGGAGCAGCCCATTGAAACTGCATTATGTATTGGACAGGATCTTTGCCAACACGGCTTACAACACTCAATTGACTGGCAATATTTTAACGTATCTGATTTTTTAAGTCTGCCATTTACCCGTCGCTATGACTTGGGCTTTATTTTGCTCGATACACCAGCAATGCAGAATTTAAGCGAAACTGAAAAGTCACAGCTTTTAGTCAAGTTACGCGACCTTATGGCAAAGCGCTTGGTGGTCGTGTGCCAAAACCAAGATGTCAAATTGATGCGTGCTTTAGGCTTAACCCAAATGCTTGATAAAACTCAGCAACAAGGCAGTGTTAGCTTGTGGCAATTTAATATTTTGACTTACAAGCATGTGCCTGACTGGTTTAACTCTAAGTTCTGGGCCAACCCCGAAAACTGGGACAAATTCCGCTGGTAACAAAAAAGCCAAGTTAAACTTGGCTTTTTTTATGCATTTATTCAGTTATTTAAAGAAATAACCTGTTTCTGGTGAGCTGGCGTTTGCCATGCGTTTACGTGGCATACGTCCTGCCAAGAACGCTTCACGACCTGCTTCAACCGCTTTTTTCATCGCAGATGCCATTAAAATCGGGTTTTGCGCATTGGCAATCGCAGTGTTCATCAACACGCCATCGCAGCCCAATTCCATTGCAATCGCTGCATCGCTGGCAGTACCAACACCTGCATCGACCAAAACTGGAACTTTGGCATTTTCTTTAATAATTGAAATGGTATGTGGATTTAAAATACCCAAACCTGAACCAATCAAACTGCCTAAAGGCATAATTGCGACACAGCCCATACTTTCAAGTTCTTGGGCTACAATTGGGTCATCTGAAGTGTAAACCATGATTTCAAAGCCATCATCGATCAGGGTGCGCGCAGCTTTTAAAGTTTCCATGATATTTGGGTATAAAGTTTTCTCATCGCCCAACACTTCAAGTTTCACTAAGTTGTGTCCGTCGAGAAGCTCACGTGCCAACATACAAGTTCTGACTGCGCTATTGGCATCGAAGCAACCTGCGGTATTGGGCAAAATCGTGTATTTCTCAGGCGGAATCACAGAAAGCAAATTCGGTTGGTCAGGATGCTGACCGATATTCACACGGCGAATTGCGACAGTGACAATTTCTGCACCACTGGCTTGAATTGCCAGATCGGTTTCATTGAGGTCTTTATACTTTCCTGTGCCAACCAGTAGACGAGATTGGAAAGTACGTGAACCGATAATTAAAGGAGAATCCTTAAATTGAGCATCTTGCATAATTATGTCCTATTAACCACCACCAACGGCATGAATAATTTCAATATGGTCTTGTGCTTGAATTTGGGTTTGCTCTAATTTTGATTTCGGCACAATCATTTCATTGAGTTCAACTGCAAAGCGTTTATTCTCTAAAGCGAGAGATTGAACCAGTGCCAGTAGATTTTCACAAGACGTTTCAGTTGCAACGCCATTTAAAAAGATTTGCATGCTGTCCTCATTTTGCAAATTTCATGGCATTCCACGCCAAGACTAACCAGCCAATAATCATGAAGGTTCCACCAATTGGAGTAATTGCTCCTAAAATACGTGGCAGACCTAAACCCATGACATATAACGAACCACAGAAGAATATAATCCCTATCTGGATGCACACAAAGCTCAGTTTGATCGGAAACTGTGGTGACACTTTTGCCAAAATAGCCAGTGCCAGCAAACCTAGAGCATGATAGAAAAAATAATCCGTTGCAGTATGCCACCAAGAGAGTTGGTCAATGGTTGCTCGAGCTTTTAAGCCATGCGCACCAAAAGCACCAAGTAGAACTGCGATCGCAAGATTCAACGCAGAGATTGCAAGCCACATTGCGCTATTCCGTCATGATTTTGCGCTATACCATAACATAGATTTTTAGGTGGGTTACGATTATTTGCCTAAAACTCAGGCGATAAAAAAGGCTGAAGAATCAGCCTGATTTATCGTGTTTAACACTTCAAAATTTTAGTTAGATGACATGGCAACTTTAATCTTTTCCATCGCATTTTTTTCAAGCTGGCGAATCCGCTCTGCTGAAACATTGTATTCAGCAGCCAGTTCATGCAAGGTTGATTTATCATCATCTAACCAACGGCGCTGTAGAATATTACGAGAGCGATCATCAAGCTGATTCATCGCATCATGTAGTGCAGATGTACTTTGCTCTTCGTAGTCTTCATTTTCAACCAAACGCGCAGGGTCGTAACGGCTATCTTCCAGATACAAAGCAGGCGCAACGTGAGTTGAACCTTCGTCATCGTCATCATTTTGCGTTTCAAAAGCCGCATCATACGCAGTTAAACGACCTTCCATTTCTAGCACTTGCTCGGGTGTGACATTTAAGTCATCAGCAATTGCTTGAGCTTCTTTAAGAGTCAGTTTTTTACTGGATTTTTTTAAGCTACGTAAATTAAAGAATAATTTACGCTGCGCTTTGGTGGTCGCAATTTTTACAATGCGCCAGTTACGAATCACATATTCGTGAATTTCAGCCTTGATCCAGTGCACTGCAAAAGACACCAAACGTACACCCATGTTCGGGTCAAAACGTTTTACGGCTTTCATCAAACCAAGGTTGCCTTCTTGAATCAGGTCGCCTTGCGGTAAACCATAGCCTGCATAGGTACGTGCAATATGAACCACAAAACGCAAATGCGACATCACCAGCATTTTTGCTGCATCAAGATCTTGGTCATAATAGTAGCGTTCTGCCAACTCTTTTTCTTGTTCGGCAGTCAAAATAGGAATCTGATTGACAGTACTGATGTATGCACCCAAGTTCACACCTGGTGCAGACAATGACAGGGGCATCAATTGATTGCTGCTGTCAGTCATGAAAACTCCTTATAAGGATATCTAGTAAAGACCAATATGTTTATCTTAATCTGCTTTGTACGCACAATTAAGGTAAAAAGGGTAGATAAATGTAAATTTTTATGCCAGTGTTTTTCATTTTTTACACAAATTATTCATTATTATTCAATAATGTAATGTAATTCGTGTTCTGAAATCTTGATCATTTGGCATTGTCGCTTCTGTAATTGGCAATAGCGTAAAATATCAATTTCACTATTGGGGTCAGAAGCTTTTAGGCAGAATTTTTGTTGAGCTGGTGCAGACTTTATTGCGCGTTTCAACATCAATAATGGCATAGGACATGGTTTTCCTATTGCATCAATTTCAATGAAAGTAGCCTTAGGATCGGTCATAAAACAGGATTCTAAACTCAATAAAGGTCTAAATACTAACAAAAAGCTTAAGCCTAAAAAAGACCAAATGCACTGGAAAAAACCATCTAAATGTAAGAAAAAAAATGAAGCGATAAAATACGATATTTATGAAAAATTTTTGTATCAATTATAGTAAAGGCATGCTAATCTCAGGTCTGGACGTAGGGTGCTTTTTGCTAAGAAACCTATGACAATGTGGATATAACCGGATTTTGTTAATAGTTTTACAGAATGATCACAAGCTTAAAAATAATAACTATTTTTAAACCTTGTCGCTCTACTGTTTGCAACACCGGGTGATCCTTTTTTTTAATCACAGAGGATTAACTAATGACAGTACGTGAACAAGGCGTAGTTAAATGGTTCAACGACACTAAAGGTTTCGGCTTTATTCAACGTAGCAGCGGCGATGACGTATTCGTTCACTTCCGCGCAATCATGGGTGACGGTCATCGTTCTTTACGTGACGGTCAACGCGTTGAATTCAGCGTTGTACAAGGTCAAAAAGGTTTTCAAGCAGAAGAAGTTCAGCCATTAGACTGATTTATCTTCAGGCTTGACCGAAGAAAACGCTCCATAACATTTGGGGCGTTTTTTGTTTATAATAAACACCTATTTTACGCGTATAACGGATTAACAGGTTTATGTCATCTGGTTTCGAAACCTTAAATTTACATCCTCAGTTAAAACAGGCGATTGATGCGTTGGGCTTTAGCAGCATGACGCCGATTCAAGAAAAGGTTTTAAAGTTTACGCTTGCAGGTCATGATGCGATTGGTCGAGCGCAAACAGGAACAGGGAAAACTGCTGCATTCTTAATCAGCATTATTAATGACTTGTTGCATAATCCAATTCAGGAACAGCGTTACCGTGGTGAGCCACGTGCACTGATTCTAGCGCCAACGCGTGAACTGGCATTGCAAATTGAGCAAGATGCCAAAGATTTAATTAAATTTACTACACTCAATGTGGTGACTTTACTCGGTGGCGTTGATTTTGATAAGCAAAAGAAACAGCTTGATGCGGGTTTTGTTGACATTTTAGTGGCAACACCAGGGCGTCTGATTGATTTCACTGAGCAAAAAGAAGTCTGGTTAGATCAGGTTGAATTTCTGGTGATTGATGAAGCTGACCGTTTGTTGGATATGGGTTTTATTCCTGCGGTTAAACGTATTGTGCGTTTCTCACCACGTAAAGAGCAGCGTCAAACTTTGATGTTCTCGGCAACCTTTAGCTACGACGTTTTAAACTTGGCGCGCCAGTGGTTATTTGACCCTGTAACCGTTGAGATTGAACCAGAAAAGAAAACCAATGCTGACGTTGAGCAGCGAGTTTACGTTGTTTCAAATCAGGACAAATATCGCCTGTTGCAGGAAGTTTTGCAGCATGAGCCAATTGAAAAAGTCATGATTTTTGCCAATCGCCGTGATCAGGTGCGCCGTTTATATGATCATCTGAAAAAAGATGGGTATAAAGTGGTGATGCTTTCAGGTGAAATCGCACAGGATAAACGCCTGAAAATGCTCGACCAATTTAAAAATGGACAGCACAATATTATGATTGCGACTGATGTCGCAGGGCGTGGGATTCATGTTGATGGCGTATCACATGTCGTGAATTTTACGCTACCAGAACAGTCTGATGATTATGTCCATCGTATTGGACGTACAGGTCGGGCAGGTGCACAAGGTGTAAGTATCAGTTTCTTGTCGGAAGATGATGCTTTTTACTTGTCGGATATTGAAAAAGCGATTGGGCAAAAATTACCACTTACTCGTATGGATGGTTATTGCTAGTTTTGCCTAATCTATAAAAAAAGGATCACATTGGTGATCCTTTTTTTATGTTTTATTTGGCTTGGCAATAGAAGGTCAAGGTTGTTTGATAGTCATCATCACGTTGTAGATTTGAACTATGCCCTAAAATACCACCCAGAATTTCAGCGGCAGCAGTCACGTTTTGTCCTGTTTGTTCATCAGTTACATTCTTGAAAAGACCATGGTAACTGGTGTTTTCACTGCGAATAATTGCAGTTTGTCGAGCGCAGGTTTTATTGGCAGCAATAATGGCATTATTTTTTGCAATTACCGCGGTTCTTCCTAAGCCAGTCACCTCAAATTCATGATTTTCTTTTTGCAGTGCAATCGTTGCAGGTGGATTGGAGCTACATGCAGTGAAGAATATGCTCAATCCAATAATATAAGTGGCAACACGTAAATAAGGTTTCATGTGTGACCTCAAAAATCTGATGTATTGTTATATTGAGCAGCAATACGGCGAAACAATAGTGAAAATCTGTATGAGAAATGCAGATTTTGCAGATGGCGTTTAACACTTGGTTTTTTCTTGCAGCAAAACTAGAGTTCATTTTTTAGAGTGTGTTAATCTAAATCGCATTGTTTAGATGAAAAAAGATTGCAGTATTTATGGCAAATACAACAGTAAAAGTGGTTCATGACAACATTCAACACCGTCAATCTGTTGGGCATCTGGTTGAACCTGCTCCAAATAAACAGCAGCTTGATTTGGCATTTACTGCAGCGTTGACTGCACCTGATCATCATCGTTTAAAACCAACTCGTTTTGTGGTGATTGAAAATAACCAAAGAGCAGCATTTGGTGAATTACTGGCACAAGCGATGCAGCAAGATTTTCCTGAAACTGATCCAGTACAGATCGAGCGCGTCAAAAACCATCCTTTTCGTGCACCGATATTGGTATTGGCACTGACTCAGATTGTTGAACATCCTAAAGTACCTGAGTATGAGCAAATTTTAAGTTCGGGTGCGGCAGTTGAGAACTTTCTATTGTCTTTACAAAGTCAAGGTTTTGCGACAATGTGGCGTACAGGTGCTGTAGTTGAATCAGTGGCGCTAAAAGCTGCATTGGGTTTGCAAGCACATGATTTGATTTCAGGTATTATTTATGTAGGCACTGCCGATAAGCAGTTGCCTACTCGTGCTACAGTTGATTTGGCTGCTTATGTTCGTTATTGGTCAGCCCCTTAAAAAAATAGAGAAAATACAATGTCTGAAGTGAAATTTACCGATTTGGTTGAAGCTGTACCCGTAGATAAGAAAACAGCTTTACGTGTTACTGTGCTGGGTGGTGGTAGTTTTGGGACAGCGATGGCAAATCTTGCAGCTCGTAATGGCTGTGATACCATTCTTTGGATTCGTGATGCTGATACAGCTCAGGAAATTAACCAAACGCATATTAATAAACGTTATTTACCTGATTTTGAACTGGAACATAGTTTACAGATTACCGCAGACTTAGAATATGCAGCACGTGATCGAGATCTGATTTTAGTGACGATTCCAAGTCATTCTTTCCGAAGCGTGATTCAGCAAATCAAGCCATTTATCAGCGCTCAGGCGATCATTTCATTGACCAAAGGGATTGAAGCCAACACGTTTAGTTTCATGAGTGAAATTATTCGTGAAGAGTTGCCAGAAGTACCTTATGGTGTCTTGTCGGGTCCAAATCTGGCGAAAGAAATTATGGCAGGTATGCCAGCAGGAACAGTGATTGCCAGCCATTCAGAACAAGTGCGTTATGCAGTGCAGCAAGCTTTGCATAGCGCATTATTTCGTGTCTTTGCCAGTGATGATGTGCATGGTGTAGAGTTGGGCGGCGCATTAAAAAATATTTATGCTGTTGCAATGGGAATGGCCGCTGCGCATGGAATCGGTGAAAATACCCGTAGCATGATTTTAACCCGTGCATTGGCGGAAATGAGCCGTTTCGCAGTAAAACTAGGTGCAAACCCTTTAACATTTTTGGGTTTGTCGGGCGTGGGGGATTTATTTGCTACTTGTAATAGCCCACTCAGCCGTAACTATCAGGTCGGTTTTGCTCTAGGTCAAGGGAAAACCTTGCAGCAGGCAACTGAAGAGCTTGGGCAAACTGCCGAAGGGATTAACACCATTGTGCAGGTACGTACTCGAGCCAAGGAACTTGATGTTTATATGCCGATTACCAATGCGTTGTATGAGGTGATTTTTGAACAGGCGCCGCCGCTATCGATTGCTTTGGCACTGATGAAAAACGGACATCGTAGTGATGTTGAATTTGTTTTGCCACACCAACATGTGTAAGGCAAACTTCATATTGTTGAGTTATAAACAATTCTAGTTGCACTTGATCAGGAAATTTTATGCAATTAACTTTGGTTCGTCATGGTGAAGCCGCTCCTCCAGTGCATGGCAATGATATTAAACGTCCACTGACTAAACGTGGCCATTTGCAAGCTGAGCAAACCGCAGGATTCTTGCGCCATAAAGTTCAGCCAGATTTATTTGTGGTAAGCCCATTGTTGCGGGCACAGGAAACTTTGGCACACATCCAGTACTATTTTTCTAATGTACCTGTCATGTTATGTGACCACATTAAACCTGATGATGATCCAGATTTGGCAGTCGATTGGTTGTCGAAACTTCCTTATGAGTCAATTGTCGTCGTTTGCCACATGAATGTGGTGGCCTATATTGCTGAGCGTTTGACTCAATTGGCATTTCATCCTTTTGCACTGGCAGAAGCAAGAATTTATGAACAGGCAGTGATCGCAGAAGGCTTATCAACGCAAAAGGCGAGTTTTATTCCGCTTGCCTAAGATAAAATTGTCATTGAATTGTTCGTTGTTACAGAGCAATTCAATGATTTTTCAGGAATTAGTGATGAAAATCGCAACATCTTGGTTACGAATATTATAAATAAAGCGTTGTGAAGCATGGTGTTTTTGCGTATGCATGCCTATAATAAGGCGGTTTTCAAACTACCCACTCGATGATTTTATGATGTATTCGCTGGCTCGCCCTTTGTTGTTTTCGTTAGCACCAGAGCGTGCGCATGAACTTACATTGTCATGGTTGAAAACTGCGCATAAAATGGGGCTAGTAAACTCTAAATTTATCGCAAAACCTGTCACTTGTATGGGAATTGAATTTCCAAATCCAGTTGGATTGGCGGCAGGTCTAGACAAAAATGGCGACTATATTGATGCACTTGCTGCATTAGGTTTTGGTTTTATCGAAATAGGAACCATCACGCCACGTCCACAAGCGGGTAATCCACAACCACGATTATTTCGTCTCCCACAAGCCAAAGCAATTATTAACCGTATGGGATTTAATAACGACGGCGTGGATAAGCTTGTAGAAAATGTTAAGGCTGCACAATATAAAGGGGTTTTGGGAATCAATATTGGTAAAAATGCCGATACTCCTGTCGAAAAAGCAGCGGATGATTATTTAATCTGTTTAGAAAAAGTTTATAACTATGCGTCTTATGTAACGGTAAACATTTCTTCACCGAATACAAAAAATTTGCGTAGCTTGCAAAGTGGAGAGGCATTGACGCATTTGCTGGAAACTTTGAAAAATCGTCAGGCTGAACTGGCTGAACAATACGGACACTATGTGCCTTTAGTTTTGAAAGTTGCGCCTGATTTAAGTACCGATGATATTGCTTTTATTGCGAAACAACTTCTGGCATACAAAATCGATGGTTTGATTGTGACCAATACGACACTGTCGCGTGAAGGGGTGGAAAACCTACCATTTGGCGATGAAGCGGGTGGTTTATCAGGTGCGCCTGTGTTTGAAAAAAGTACAGCCTGTTTAAAAACTTTTGCTGCTGTGTTAAAAAATCAGATTCCCCTCATTGGTGTGGGTGGAATTTTGACAGGTGAACAAGCACATGCGAAGCAACAGGTGGGTGCAAGTTTAGTTCAGATCTACAGTGGTCTGATTTATACAGGTCCGGACTTGGTGCAAGATTGTATTCGTGCTATGACGTAAATTTATGAATACCATAGACATTATTGTCCTTGCAATCTTGGTGTTTAGCTGCATTAACGGATTGCGACGAGGATTACTAAGTGCATTGGCAAGTTTGCTGGGATGGATTCTTGCACTGTTTGTTGCGACTAGTTTGGCGAGTACGCTTGCACCATTTATGTCTGGTTTTAGCCATAGCATCATGGTGCAAAAAGTGGCTGCGTTCGCCTGTGTGGCATTGGCTATCATTGTACTGACATGGGTAGTAACATCTATTTTAAGTGGTATTCTTAAAACGCTTAAACTTGACCCACTCAATCGTCTTGCGGGTGGGCTGTTTGGTATACTCAAGAGTTTATTTATCGTCCTGATTGTCATGCAAAGTCTCGCACCGTGGTTACACAGTGCCCAATCGTGGCAACATTCCTTATTTGTTCAGGCATTATTGCCGTATGCACCGCTTGCAACCGACTTATCAAAAGATGTTGCCAGTGATGCGATTAAACACATGAATCATCAGAGTCAGGCTGAAGTTGCAACTTCGGATGACTCCTCTTTTGAGCAGGGAAGTTCCTTAGGGAATCGCTCAGAACATTCAACTAAAAACCCTTTTAATTAATCCAAGCTTGTCTGCGAGGTTGCTATGTGTGGAGTTGTTGGGATTGCTGGTCATGCGCCAGTTAACCAATTGTTGTTTGATGCTTTAACGATGTTGCAGCATCGTGGACAAGATGCTGCAGGTATTGTTACTTGTCACAACGGGCGTTTATTTTTGCGCAAAGACAATGGCTTGGTGCGTGATGTATTTCATACCCGCCATATGCGTGCCTTACAAGGAAACTATGGTATTGGGCATGTGCGTTATCCAACCGCGGGTTCATCAAGTAGTGCAGAAGCACAGCCATTTTATGTAAACTCACCTTACGGGATTACCTTGGCACATAATGGTAACCTGACTAACGCAAATGACATACGTCAAGATCTGTTTGAAACAGATTTACGCCATATGAATACCGATTCGGATTCGGAAGTTCTGTTAAACGTATTTGCGCATGAGTTACAAAAACTCAGAACCTTGCACCCAACACCAGAAGATATTTTCTACGCAGTACATCGTGTACACCAACGTTGTCGTGGTGCGTACGGTGTCGTTGCAATGGTGACTGGGCAAGGCTTGGTGGGTTTTCGTGATCCAAATGGTATTCGCCCATTAATTTATGGCTCACGTGTGACTGAGTCGGGTAAGACTGAATATATCATCGCTTCTGAATCGGTTGCGATTACTGCACTTGGCTTTAAGGTTGAGCGTGATATCGCACCAGGCGAAGCAGTTTATATCAATGCAGATGGTGAATTGTTCACTAAGCAATGTGCAACAGATCCAAAATACTTCCCATGTATTTTTGAATATGTGTATTTTGCTCGTCCAGATGCAACCATTGATGGTATCTCTGTATATAAAGCTCGCCTTAAAATGGGTGAAAAACTGGCAAACCGCATTTTGAAAGAATGGGGTGAAGACCACGGTATTGATGTGGTTATTCCAATTCCAGATACCAGTCGGACCTCTGCGCTTGAACTTGCAAATATGTTGGGTATTAAATTCCGCGAAGGTTTTATGAAAAACCGCTACGTGGGACGTACCTTTATTATGCCAGGTCAGCAACAACGTAAAAAATCAGTGCGCCAAAAACTCAACCCAGTTGAGCTTGAATTTAAAGGTAAAAATGTTCTGTTGGTCGATGACTCCATCGTTCGCGGTACAACCTGTAATGAAATTATTCAGATGGCTCGTGATTCTGGTGCGAAGAAAGTTTATTTTGCATCGGCTGCACCAATGGTGAAATATCCAAACGTGTATGGTATTGATATGCCTGCAAAAGCTGAACTGATTGCATCTGACCGTACGGTTGAAGAAATTCAAGAAATTATTGGTGCTGATCGCTTAATTTTCCAGGATTTGGAAGATTTAAAAGATGCGATTCGTATTCCAAAAGTGCCAGAAGTTAACGAGTTTGATTGTTCAGTGTTTGATGGCGTTTATGTCACTGGCGATATTGATGAAGCGTATCTGGACAATTTGCAACGAAGCCGTAGCGACCTTGCGAAAAAGAAAAAAGATGGTTATATCGATGTCAATATTGATGCAGCCTCTGTAGATTTAACAGGGATTCGCGAAGAATAATCCTGTTAACTCATCATAGTGAAAAAGCGGGATTTCCCCGCTTTTTTATTTTATGATGGATGTGCAGGTATGCATTGAGGCAGTTATTTGGCGATGGAAACACTTTCTTCTTCAGGACATCAGAAAAGCTTATTTTGGTCGACCACTATTTGTTCGTTGGCGATTGTACTGACCTTGGTGGTGCTCAATTTATCTTTTGGTTTGGTCATGCATTATATTGACCCGACTCAGTCTGTGTTTTGGTATAACCTGAGTCCGATTGTGCTGCTGGTCATTTTGGCGATCATGCTCGGTTCTGTGCTGTACGAAGTTTATGTGTTTCGTGAAGGCGGGCACTCGTTGGCAAAACAGTTACGTGCACGCTTTTTAAATCCCGCTGAAAGTACACCTGAAGAAACGATTGCAATTAAAATCACCCAGCAATTTGCCAAACAATATCGGTTACGTGTTCCTGCTGTATATGTACTGCCAGATGAAGTCGGTGTGAATGCGCTTACGGCAGGAGTACATCCTGACGATACCGTGATTGTGATTACATGGGGAGCATTGCAAAATCTGGATGAGATTGAGCTATATGGTTTATTTAGCTACGCATTTAACCAGATTTTGACGGGTGAAACTTATCAAAACACTCGCTTGAAAATCATGTTTAGTAGCTTAACGACTTTTAGCCAGTTGGGGAGCAAGGTGGCACGGTATGGTTTTAAACCCTATCATGCAAAACGTCAGAATAAATTTGAAACTATTTTGGTTGCTCTAGGTGGCATCATCTGGCTCATGGGCAGTCTTGGGTTATTGATTTCTCGTTTAATTAAATTTATTACGCTGATCGGGCGGACATTTAGAAATGATGTTTATACGACACAACTGATTGCCAATGACGCCAATATTCAGACTTTATTGCGGATTTATGTGCATCATGCAGGTTCTCAAATTCATAGCGCTTATTCGGAATCGATTGCACATATGTGCTTTGCCAACTCATTGAGTAGTCAAAGTTGGTTGAATATTCATCCGAGCATTGAACGGCGTATTTATGAGTTAAATCCGAATTTGCTTGAAGATTTACGACTAGAAAATTTGAAAAAACTTAAAACCCAACCGTTATTTAGTTTATTTCATCCTTTTGGTGATGAAGGGCATGAAGTTGCATTTACATGGTCTGCACCTCAACCGTTGCCTTTGCTACGGTTGTCGCCTATTAGTTTTACGCTTAAAGATGCAATAAAGCCATTAAACCCAGCAATCCGCGCAAAAATGTCACGTCCTGAACAAATTGATCGTGCTTTGCAAACTGCATCGGGTTCAAGAGAAGTTTTAGTCGCGATTTTAATGATTCGTCAGTATCGTGAATTTATTCCCAAACATGCCGAAGTGAGTCGTGCCATTGTTGATGCTTTATTGAGTATTGATGGGCGACAGCATGTACAGGTTTTTTATTTGGCTTGTCAAAATATTCAGCGTATGCCATTGAGTTCATCACGGCAGTTTTTAACCAAACTGGCATTAATTGCACAGGCGGATGGTGAAATTGGCCTGTTGGATGCTTTGTTGATTGAGCGAGTGAAGTATCAACTGAACTTGCTTCCAACTCATATGCCAACTGCATTTAATGATGTATTGCCTGAAGTGATGCGTTTGATGGATGCACTCTTGCACGTACAACAACTGAATGCCAGCAATCAGCTCGAAATACGTGAAAAGCTGATTAAAAAACTGATTAAACCTGAAGATTGGGAGCATTATCAGGATTTATCTGATGAGCCGATTGACCTCGGAGAGATTTTGCAAGACATTTCGGGTTTGCTACTGCGTGATCGTTTGCGTATTTTAAGTATTGCCGAGGAATATTTGTGGAATGATCGGGTGATTACCCAAGATGAGCTGGATGTTCTACAGTTACTTTATTGGCGCTTGGGTTTTGAAACTGATGAAATTGTGGATCAAGTGATGAAGAAAAACAGTATCATGATTGTGTAGCAAATCGGCAAATACAATTCGGTTTCACAGTGAAATAGCCTACACTATGCTAACTTTAGAAAAGATGATGAGATGATGATAGAGCAACAGCGCCAACAACTCGCCATGATGGGAATAGATCTGTGGATTCCTCGGCATGCGGCTGTGCGTTCTATCTCAACTGCAACGACATTATGGCGAGATGCCGATATTGGACAGTCGGGTCAGCTATCAACGGCATCGAAACTACCTGAGCTTGGGTCTGCAATTGTACTGAAAAAAGAAATAAAAAAAGAAATAGTGGTCAAGCCCGATGATCAGCATGTCAGTTTAAATGTAAAAGCCGTAGAAACACCATTAAACTTGCAGGAAACAGCACATGCTGCTGCGGTGACCAAGATAGATGTAGAACCGCTAGAAATAGAACAGCAAGCCTTTCAGTTACAGGTTTTATTTGCCGAACAATTTGTTTTGCTCGTCGATCAACAGCAGCTCACAGCCCAGACATTACCTTTATGGCGTAATATTCAGCAGGCATTACATTTGCAGGATGCCAGTTTGCAATGGCCTTTTCCATTGGTAAATTTGCAAGAACCGAGTGGTTTGCAAGATTATTTACAAGGTTTTTTTGATGTTGTGGCCGCTGAGAAAAGCATTTTTTGTTTGGGTGAATTGCCCGTATCATTTAAGCTTTCTTGTCAGACTGTACCGAGTTTGCAGGATATGCTGCAACAGCCATTCTTAAAACAACAATTATGGAAATTGATTCAACACTTAAGATTCTAGGATTGCTTTATGCCAAAAAAAGTGCTGGTTTTTAGTCAAATCGCCCCAGAAATTCTCACCCGACTCCAAGAAAATTATGATGTGGTGCAGGTTAATCCCAAACAAGGCGATGTTAATGAACAGATTCGCCAGCATGTGGTAGATGCAGATGGCATGATTGGTGCGGGAAGAATTTTAAATGAAGCAAATCTTGCATCAGCACAGCGTTTAAAAGTCATTTCTAGTGTTAGTGTTGGTTACGATAATTACGATGTAAATTATTTAAATCAGAAGAAAATCTGGTTGGGTCATACGCCACATGTACTGACCGAAACGACGGCTGATTTGGCATTTACCCTGCTCATGAGTGCTGCACGCCGTGTGCCTGAACTAGATCGCTGGACAAAACAAGGGCAATGGCAACGCACCGTTGGCGCAGCACAATTTGGACAGGATATCTTCGGTAAAACTTTAGGCATCATCGGGCTTGGGTATATTGGTGCCGCCGTGGCTCGGCGTGGTTTTTATGGTTTTAACATGAATATTCTTTATCATAACCGCCGTGAAAAAATCGAAGCTGCTCAGCCCTTTAATGCACAATATTGTCATTTAGCAGAGCTACTAAAACGCTCGGACTTTGTGGTTGTTGCTGTCGATTTAAATGCAGATTCAAAAGCATTGATCGGGCAGGCTGAACTGGATTTAATGCAGTCACATGCGGTATTGGTGAATATTTCCCGTGGTTCGGTGCTTGATGAAACGGCTTTGATTGAAACTCTAAAAGCTAAAAAAATCTTTGCAGCGGGACTGGATGTTTATTGTAAAGAACCCTTGCAACAGTCAGAGCTGTTCAGTCTCGACAATGTGGTGACATTGCCACATTTGGGTTCAGCAACCGCAGCCACACGATTAAAAATGGCGGAACTTGCCTATCGAAACCTGATAGATGCACTTGAAGATCGAACACCATGCTATTTGGTGAACCCAAACTTTGCCTGAACCTAAAAGGTGAATATGACTAAAATCCTGATGCAGCGACTGATTTGTTTGGCATGTGCTATTTCAATGCCTGTTTATGCTGAGGATTTTGCATATCATTATCACCCTGAATCACTTGATGTTCCTAGTGTTGGAGGCATGAGTGTCGGAATTATTGATCAGCAAAATGAGAAAATCTTAGGTGAAAAAGTTTATCGGGAAATTCATTCGCATCTGGATGTTATTCAAAATCCGTGGCTGGAAGATCAGCTAGATGCTATTTTTCGCAATATTGTTAGTCAAACCAATTTGGGTGCGCCGATTGGCTTGTTGATTATTAAAGACAAACAAGTTAATGCTTTTGCTGTGCCAGGTGGTGTATTTGCAATCAACACAGGTTTAATTGCATTGGCAAAAAATCGCGATGAAGTCGCGAGTGTGATGGGGCATGAAGTCGCGCACGTCACGCAGCGTCACTATAGTCGATCCCAAGAAGCGTTTAAAGGGCAAGGTTTGTTGGCACTTGCAGGCATTTTGGTTGGTGCGGCAATTGCTACACAGTCTAATAGTGGTGCAGGTTCTGCGGTGATGCTTGGAACACAGGCAGCATTGGTCAGTCAACAGCTCAGTTATAGTCGTGATCAGGAGCGTGAAGCAGATCGTATTGGTATGCAATACATGGTGGCAGCAGGCTATAACCCAAATGCTATGGCAGATTTTTTTGAACGTATGCAGCGATCTTCGGTGCAATTGAGTTTTATGCCTGAGTTCTGGATGACGCACCCCTTAACCACTGCACGCATGAGTGAAGCCCGATTACGGGCAAGGCAATTTCCAAATGTAAAACCCAATATTAGCGATCCAGATTATGAGTTAATGAAATGGTATGCTGCAGTGTTGTCAAATGATGTCACTGAGCTGCAACTTAAAACCTTGCAAGCACAGCATAATCAGGCAGCCATTTTGGCGCTGACTGCATTTTATCTGCAACAAGGAGATGCTGACCAAGCTCAGGCAACACTCAATACGGCGCAGATGCAAATGCGTAAAAATATGTTGGCAGTCCTGCTGCAAACCGATATTTTTTTAACGCAGCATCAGTTTGATCAAGCTTATCAAACCATAGTGTCACAGCAGAAAATCATGCCTGAAAATCGTGCTTTGACTTATAAGCTTGCTGAGGTGTTGATCCGAAAAAAACAGCCCGTTGCTGTATTTAATTTGGTCAATAAAATTTTACAGGATAACCCGCATGATGTGCAGGGTTGGGATTTGATGCAGCGTGCAGCGGTCATTGATCAAGCTTCACCTGTTCAGGCTATACAAGTGTTACGCTACCGCGCCGAGATGCAGTTTTGGTCAGGTCAGGAAGAAGAGGGGATTAAATCATTATTACACGCCCAGCGTTTAGCCAAAGATAATTTATCTTTGTCTGCTACAATTGAGCATCGCTTAAAACAAATGCAGGCAGAGCGATTATTTACTTTAGAATAAATTTTGAGAATTTTTATGAAAAAACTGATTTGTGTGCTGGCTTTAGGTTTATGTAGTGTATCGAGCTTTGCTTCTGAATCCGCGTTAAAAGCGCATAGCCAACAAGAGCTTGAACAAAGACTAGAGCAATCAACGCAAAAGCATGATACGGAAATGCGCGATTTTTTGAAATCAATCGATCCAAAAGCGACTCAATTTACGACAAAACAATCCCAACGCTTTTGCCAGATTACTCAGGGATTAATTAATGACATGTATGCAGTACTGGATCAGAACCGTGAGCTGCTCGCAGAAGAAGATCGTAGCGTGACGAAGCAGGAGTTTATTACTCAGGCAGTGTATGAAGCACCCGATTATCAAAGTTTGCAGAAAATGGGTGTGAATTGTAAATTAAAATAAATCATTAATTGCACAGGATGTATTTATATAGACTGTGCGATTCAGTATAAAAAATAATCCATAATGGTTGTCGGTTTTAGATAATAAGAAAACATATTAATTGAAATCTATCTGATTAATAATATTATGAAATTCTGTGAAAAAAACAATTGAAGTTGTTATTTTGAGTTTGTGTAGTGTGTCGGGTTTTGCAGGGCAGACTTCGCTCAAAATGCATGATAAGGCAGCAATGGATCAAAAAATGGATGAGTTTAGAAACCAGTATACGAAGAGGAAAAATGCGTTATTGCAGTAGATTGATCTTCATGCAACAAGTTTGACTGTACAACAAAAACAGCAGATGTGCCAGTCCACGCAAATTTATTTCAATAATGTTTATGAGCTAATGGATCAAAATAGAAATTTATTAAAACCGGAAAAGAGAGAATTCATGCGTGAGCAATTTAAAGCAATGTTTTTAACAAGAGCAGGTTTAACATTGAAACAGATCAACTGTAATTTTATATAATCATCGGATTGCACAGTATGTAGTGATTTATGCTGTGCAATAAAATCTGAGGGATGTCTTTTTGGCTTAAACTGTAAGTTTTAAGCGAGTTGTGCTTTAACTTTTGCAGATGCAAGTGCAGGATCGGCACGCCCGGCTATGAGCGGACGTAGAGAGTTCATCACCTTACCCATATCTTTCATGCTAGTAGCTTCTTGCGCAGTAATAGTCTGTGCAATGATGGAATCAAGCTCTTCCTCAGTCATAGCTTCTGGTAGAAATTGAGATAAAACTTCAATTTCGGCTTGTTCCTTACTAGCTAAATCTTCTCGGCCAGCGCCTTCAAAGGCTTTAACCGATTCTTTACGTTGTTTTATTTGCTTTTCAATGACCGCAAGAACCTGAGTATCGTCAAGCTCTATGCGCTCATCGACTTCGATTTGCTTGATTGCTGCCTGTAGACTACGAATTACCGTTAACTTATCCATTTCTTTAGCACGCATCGCGGCTTTCAAAACATCAGTTATTTGGTTTTTTAAAGTAGTCATTTATTTTGTCCAGGTGAGTCAATCAATCACAAATTAATCTTAGTAAAGGCGAGTAGTACGTACTGATTCGCGAGCCAATTTCTTTTGGTAGCGTTTAACAGCAGCAGCTTTTTTACGTTTACGTTCTTGAGTTGGTTTTTCGTAAAATTCACGTTTACGAACGTCAGCTAAAACACCCGCTTTTTCGCATGAACGCTTGAAACGACGGATAGCTACGTCTACTGGTTCGCCTTCTTTCAATTTAACTTGTGGCATGAAGAATCCTCATTAAGTTATGGATAAGATCTAGGCTGAATTGCCTTCGATCACAAGTGAAGGTCAGTATTTTACTCATTTACATCTCATATCACAAGTCTATAATAGCGAAGGCTGTAATTTGCATAGTGAAAAATAGGCATTTAAATGATTGTTTTAGGCTTGGAAACATCTTGTGACGAAACTGGACTGGCGCTTTATGACAGTGAGCAGGGGCTTTTAGGTCAAGTATTATACAGTCAGATTAAACTACATGCCGAATATGGCGGTGTAGTGCCTGAACTGGCATCGCGTGATCATGTGCGTAAATTAATTCCATTACTCAACGAATTATTGCAGCAAAGCGGTATCAAGAAAAATCAGATTGATGCCATCGCCTACACCCGAGGTCCTGGCTTGATGGGTGCGCTCATGACGGGCGCACTGTTTGGTCGGACTTTAGCATTTGCATTAAACAAGCCTGCGATCGGTGTGCATCATATGGAAGGACATATGTTGGCACCGCTACTTTCCAAAAATCCGCCTGAGTTTCCGTTTGTAGCGCTGCTGGTATCTGGCGGGCATACACAGTTGATGGCAGCCTATGGCATTGGTCAGTATGAGTTGCTAGGCGAGTCGATTGATGATGCGGCAGGTGAAGCTTTCGATAAAGTGGCAAAAATGATGGGCTTACCGTATCCAGGTGGGCCAAATATTGCCAAGTTGGCGCTGAGTGGTAATCCTGAAGCCTTTGAATTTCCACGCCCGATGTTGCATCAAGGTCTGGATTTCTCATTTAGTGGTTTAAAAACTGCTGTTTCAGTACAAATGAAAAAATTGGGTGATGAGAACCGCGATGCGGATATTGCAGCGTCATTCCAAGAGGCGATTGTCGATACCTTGGTGAAGAAATCTGTCAAAGCTTTAAAACAGACAGGTTTAAAGCGTTTGGTGATTGCAGGTGGTGTGAGTGCCAATCTGCGCTTACGTGAAAGCCTGGAACAAAAACTCGCCAAGATTAAAGCTCAGGTCTATTATGCAGAGCCTGCGCTGTGTACAGATAATGGTGCAATGATTGCATTTGCTGGATATCAACGCTTGAAGTCGGGTGCATGTGATGGATTATCTGTGACTACGACACCACGCTGGCCAATGACTGAATTGACCGCACCAGAAGCATAAATCTGCAAGTAAGAAAAAAGCCTGTCAAAACAGGCTTTTTTTATGGCTTAAAAGTCTTCCTGCTCACCTTGCTGAGACCATTCTTGTACATTAGGATGCTGCAAAATACGCTCCATCCATTGCTGAGTAGTTTCAGAAAATTTAAGGCTATAACTTTTTGCCCGTAGTGCGATTGGTGCAAAAAAGGCATCTACTGCACCAAAGTCTTTACCTGCCAACCACACGCCACCAAACTGAGTCAAACCTTGTTGCAATAATTCATCTAAACGCTGAATGTCGTGATCGAGTGCAGGTGTATGTTCTATCTCGATACCTTTTAATGCGCAGTTCATTGGACAGCGTGAACGCAATTCCATAAACCCTGAATGCATTTCTGCCATTGCACAGCGTGCCCATGCGCGCGCTGCTTTATCTTGTGGCAATAGCTTGGGATATTGTTCGGCAACATATTCAATAATTGCCAATGAATCCCAAACCACTTGTTCTCCATCAATTAAACAAGGCACTTTACCTGATGGGGAAAATGCCTTGAATTTTTGGTAACTGCTACTGCCCAGATTTAATGGGCTAAGTTGTTCCTGAAAAGGAATATCCAGTGCGCGCAGGCTGAGCCATGCACGCAGTGACCAAGATGAGTAATTTTTATTGCCAATCCATAAGGTATACATGAAATGAATATCCTGTTTTAGGTTATTGGAAAACATCTTCTAAAAGTTCATACATGCTTTGAAAGGCACGTTTTGATGATTTTTCGTTATGTTGTTTAACATCTGCTTGATTGGCAGTTTTTACTGTAAAAGAATGATGCGTTTGACCATAACTGATCAGTTTCCAGTCTAACTCAGTTTTTTTTATTTCTTCACTAAATTCTTGCTATGGTTTATGCGGAACAAGTGGGTCGCAAGCATCGTCCAGAATCAGAACAGAACCTTTTTTTATAATATATTCATATGCACAAGATTTATGAATTGGGGGTAGGCGGTTGGTAGTATTTATCTAGTGAGGAGCAGGTGCTGCTGAATGTATTGCTGAATTTGCGATGATTTTCTCATGCAAAATTATAAAAGCTCTTTTGATTATGCCCTTAGACCTTTTATGATATGCCTCCAGATTTTTAGATTGATTCAGGGTTATGCCATTTACCATTGCAACACGGGTGAGTTTTGAGGAAGAGATCAAAAAAAGCCGTTTTCAGGCATATGTGACTCCTGTTGAAACTGAACAGGATGTCAAAGATTTCTTGGCTTTGTATAAAGATGCTAGCACGACCCACCAATGTTGGGCATGGAAAATCGGTCATCACGTCCGCTTCAATGATGATGGTGAGCCATCAGGTACGGCTGGGCGTCCTATTTTAGCCACTATTGAAGGCAATGAATTGACGAATGTTCTGGTTTTGGTCAATCGTTGGTATGGTGGGATTAAATTGGGTACAGGTGGTTTAGTCCGTGCTTATGGTGGCTGTGCAGGTCAATGCTTATTACTGGCTGAAAAAATTGAGTTAATTGAAAAAAAACAGGTTTCTTTTTCATGCTTCTTTAATGAATGGGCAATTTTTCAATACGAAATGCAACAGCAAGGCATTGAGTTTCAGGAAGACTATACAGCCGAAGGTGTTACGGTTTTGGCTAAGTTGCAGATTCATCAAATCGAAGCCCTTGCTAAAAAAATTCAGGATGTAACCCGTGGACGCGAACAACTACACATCTTAGATGAGGAATTGCCAGATGCAGGTTGATGATCCATTACTGAAATATCGTGAGCAGCATAAACAGCGCCTAAACTATATGCCTTGGTTGTATTGGACTTTAAAACCAAAGCATCGTTTATGGGCGGAGCAATGGCAACAAGAGTACCAAGCCTATCTCATGGAAATGGAAACTGTTGAAATTGGAAAAAACTGTTTTATTTCACCTTTAGCGCATATTTTTGCTGAGCGTGGGCGCAAAATTAGCATTGGTGACAATACTTTTATTGCAGCGGATTGTACCTTGCATGGACCTTTAACAATAGGTAATGAAGTTGCGATCAATCACCATTGCATCCTGGATGGTGGACGGGCAGGCATTACTTTGGGTGATCAGGCGCGTCTCGCAGCATATTGCCATTTGTATGCCTTCGATCATGGTATGGATTTGGCAGAACCGATTTATCAGCAGCCTGTACGTTCTCAAGGTATTCGGGTTGGGCGTGATGTTTGGCTTGGTGCTCATGTTGGTGTGAAAGACGGTGTGCAAATCGAGGATCATGCCATTATCGGTATGAACAGCATGGTTACGAAACATGTTGCAAGCAAACATGTGGTTGCAGGTAATCCTGCGAAGTTCATTCGTTACCGTAAATAAGCTCACTCTCAATTTAGCCGAGCTTGGTGAAACTTGTTCTTGAGTGCTGAATTGAAAGGTATTTGGAGCATTGGAATATTGAATATTTTTAATGCGCTCTGTATTTAATTTTTAAATTTTTGATGTGTTTGATAATTCATTACTTCTCCCGATAATCTCTTGGATATGATGCTTTTTTATTTCTTTTTAAATTGTGAATGAAATACAAAAAAGAATATAACCGCTTCGTGAGATGAGTTTATTGTTCTTTAATTCTAAATGCCTAAAAATTAAACGGATTATTGTCATAAAAATGAAACATGTCTTTTAGGCAAGATTCGGCATAAAACATTATAAAATAACATTTTTCCCTGTAATAAATGTGATCTAAATTAAGATTTTAAATTACATAACTTTACATTATTATTTAAGTTATTAATTTTTAATAAAAATATTTGTAAGAAAGTCTTAAGGTTTGCAAGGTGTAATGGCCGATCTCCTATCGACAATGATCTTTATTATGCTGATGTACCTTTCAAAAAATAAAATCAGCCTGTCATTAGCAGTGTTTAATGGTTTGGTTGCATGTTGGTTAGCTGGATTCACCAACCTCAGTTTCTATCGCAATATTTCCCAACTCAGCTCATATCAAGGAATAAGTAATTATTTATTTATTTTGGTGACATTTGTATTAATTGGGACTTTTTATTTCTTTGTGTTGCAGTTGTTGAACTGGCGTAAAATTGCAAAAACACTCAGCATCATGTTGATTATTCTGACAGGTATGACGTCATATTTTGTCAATCAGCTTGGTGTGGATGTGAGCACTTCACAAATTGAAAATGTGGCACAAACTGATTTGCATGAAACTTTAGATTTGTTGTCTTTTCCATTTTTATTGTGGTGTCTGGCAACAATTGTATTGCCGATGATCGTTTTGTATTTTATCCAAATTCGTCAGGATTCTTTTAAAAAAGTCGTCATGGCCAAGCTAGCAAGTTTAGTCATCGCTTTAGCCGTCATGGGTGGCGGGCTTTTTTCATTTTATAGTCAGTATGCTCCGATTTTCCGTGAACACCGCCAGCTCAAGGCACAAATTTCACCATTGAATGTGTTGTCAAGTGGTACGAGCTATCTCACTAAGCAGTTTGAGCATAGTGATAAAACATTGGTTCCCTATGGGCAAGATGCGCATGTTGTGGCTACAGCCGCACAAACTAAGCCTAAAATTTTAGTGCTTGTCGTGGGTGAAACAGCTCGTGCCCAAAATTTCAGCCTAAATGGCTACAGCAAAAAAACCAATCCTGAGCTATCGAAACTCGATATTATTAATTTTAGTAATGTTGAATCTTGTGGTACACAAACTTCAGTTTCAGTTCCGTGTATGTTCTCAGGTATGCCACGTAAAGATTATGATGATGGCTTGGCATCGCATCGCGAAGGGCTGCTCGATATTGTTCAGCGAGCAGGTTATCAGGTCACATGGATTGATAACAACTCAGGTTGTAAAGGTGTATGTGCGCGAATTAAACATTATATTTCACCTAAAGATGACCCACGCTATCAAAAATGGTGTGAAAAGAATGAGTGTCGTGATGGAGTCCTGATTGATGCACTGGCTGATTATTTAAAAACTTTGGATGTTGAGCATCTGAAACAAAGCCAATTGATTGTCCTGCATCAAATGGGGAGTCATGGACCAGCTTATTACAAGCGTTACCCTGCTGAATTTAAAAAATTTACTCCAACCTGTGAAACCAATAACATCCAGAACTGTGATCATCAGGCCTTGGTCAATACTTATGACAATACAATTTTGTATACGGATCATATTTTGGCATCGACCATTGGCTTGCTGAAACAACAGCCTGTAGCAAGCAGTATGTTGTATTTATCAGATCATGGTGAATCTACAGGAGAAAGTGGGTTATATTTACACGGTACGCCATATATGGTCGCACCCGAACAACAAACGCATATTCCGATGTTATTCTGGTTTTCATCGCAGTGGTCTGATCAAAGTAAAATCTATCAATGCCTGTCAGAATATAAAGACAGTGCATGGAGTCAGGATAACCTGTTCCCAACGCTCTTGGGGCTGTTAAATATCCAGACTCAGGTCCTTGATCCCAAATTAAATATGTTATCGAGCTGTAAAGGGCAAATTTAGCATGATTCGAGTGCTCTATATTGAAGATGATGAAATGATTGGTAAGAGTACTTACCAATTATTGCAACATGAAAAATTCCATGTGGACTGGGCACAAACAGGCTTACAGGCTCTAGATCTTCTATTTCGTAATGTTTACCACATTGCATTGCTGGATTTGGGCCTGCCTGAAATTGATGGCTTGGAAATTCTCAAGCACATACGCAAGAAAGCTGATTTAAACCGCATGGGCATTATTATTATTAGTGCCCGTGATCAGAGTAAAGACAAAATTCTGGGGTTAAAACTTGGTGCAGATGATTATCTGGTCAAGCCGTATGACTTTGAGGAGTTGGTGGCACGAATTGAATCGGTGCTGCGCCGTAGTCATTTTAGTGTGGATGAAGAAATCTGCTTTAAAGTGGGTAATATTCAACTCTTTCCAAATACCCATCGCGTGTTGAAGGCGGGTAAAACCGTAGAACTTTCCCAAAAAGAATGGGCAATTTTAGAACCGATGATGATGTATCCTAACCAGATTTTTTCCAAACAGGTTCTTGAAGAAAAGCTGTATGATTGGCAGACAGATATCAATAGCAACACGATTGAAGTGCATGTGCATAATCTGCGGCAAAAACTCGGCAAAAATTTGATTCGCACGGTACGCGGGTTGGGCTACTGTATTGAAACGCATACAAAATAATCTGCTTAAATGTGCTGCTTACGGGCGGTACATTCAGCATTTTTATGGCAAACTCCCACTCAGCTCAAGAATGTCCTTGAGCGTTTGCATTTTTAGCATCCTATTGTTTTTTATGATTGGGATGTCTGCATATCAAATTTCTCTGCAAGAGTCCGAAGAAGTGTTAGATCGGCAAATGCAGGAAATGGCAACTTTCCTTGATAGAAATAATATTTCCTATCGTACATCGACCTATGATAGACGTCGACCTTATGATGAAACAGATCTGTTTATTGATATTGTACCAAGGCAAGAGCTGCAAAACAGGGAAAAGCATCCAGACTATCTGGTGGGTTATGCCAGTGAACCGTATTTTCAAAAAATTCATTCTTCGCGTGGCGAATTAAAGATTTATGTGTTGCCATTGCCTGACAGGCAGATTCAGATTAGCCAGTTTGTAAAAGTACGGCGACATCTTGCCAAGCAATTGGCATTTACTATGCTGATTCCCTATGTGCTATTTATGCCATTTGCAATTTATGGTTTTTATCAACTGATTCGGCATCATCTTAAACCACTCGATGAACTTAAAAAGACTTTTGCACTGCGCGATTATTCGGATTTGTCCGAAGTTCATATTGCACATTTACCTGCTGAAATTACCCCTGCCATTGATGAGCTGAACCATTTATTTCATCGAATTGAACAAGAGCAGCAGCAGCAAAAAATGTTTATTGCCAATGCCGCACATGAACTACGTACGCCACTGACGGCTATTCGTTTGCAAGTTTCCTTGTTGAGTAAGACTGCAAAAGATACCCAAGTATATGCTGAAACTTTGCAGGATTTAGAGCAGAGCCTAAAGCGTATGTCACATTTGGTTGAGCAGCTTATGAGCATGGCGCATCATGATGTACAAGAAAAACAGACATTACAACCTGTGAATATGCTCGACTGTGTTCGCCGTTGTGTAGGGCAACTGCTGGCTAGTGCAGATAGAAGGCAGATTAAAATCAAGGTGCAGGTTCAGGATGAGCAGACCCCCATCTATGTTATTGCGTTGTCTACTGCACTCGAAACGATTATGCTCAATTTGCTTGATAATGCAATCAAGTATAATCCTGAACGAGGTAAAGTTCTGTTAAATATAAATTTTGACACTAAATATGTCTATGTTGATATTCATGATGACGGAGGTGGAATTGACCCGAGTCAGTATGAGAATGCTATGCAGCGTTTTGTGCGTTTGGAAAAAACTCAACATCAGGCAATGGGTAGCGGTCTGGGACTGTCGATTGTGCAGACTGCGCTCAAGCAGATTCATGCAGAAATGCATTTTCAACCTTCCGCATGTTTGCATGGGTTACAGGTTAGTTTGAAGTTTTTGAGATGGACGAGTCAGCCATAGTCACAGCAATATGAAAATTTAGCCTATTTTATTTATCTTGTGCTTCACTGAAATATATTTCAATTTTGCTCAAGGAGGAAAAACCAAGAAGTTTATAAATAATGATGAAAGAGGTCTATTTAAATAAAAATTAAAATCAGCGTGACCTGTAACTTTAAATCGCTTAGATTTTAACAATATATTGAGATCATCAGAGAATAAAATGCCAAAAACCTTTGTCCTTGCTCCAGACTCCTTTAAAGAAAGTATGACTGCACAGCAGGCTTGCCAAGCGATGCAAAGGGGTATTATCAAAATTTTCCCTGATGCACATTTTATTCATGTTCCGATGGCAGATGGTGGGGAAGGTACAGTGGATGCCTTGCTGTTGGCATGTGGTGGACAGCGTGTTGAGGTAACGGTGTCAGGTTCTTTACCCGAACAGAAAGTAGCAACCTATTTTGCGTTGATTGATCAGGGAAAAACCGCCGTGATTGAAATGGCAAAAGCCAATGGGCTAGATTTACTGCCTGTTGAATTACGTAACCCATTGCTGACCAGTACTTTTGGTACGGGAGAGATGATTCGTGCCGCGCTAGACTATCAGGTTGAAAAAATCATCATTGGGCTTGGAGGAAGTGCAACCAATGATGCTGGTGCAGGCATGGCTCAAGCGCTCGGTGTACGTTTTTATGATGCTCAAGAACAGGAACTGCCTATAGGATTGGCAGGTGGGCAGTTGCAGCAAGTTCAGCGGATTGACCTGACAGCGTTAGACTCACGCTTACAGCATACACAAATCTGGATTGCCAGTGATGTAACGAATCCTTTAACGGGTGTAAACGGAGCTTCAGCGGTATTTGCTCCACAAAAAGGTGCGGACGCAGATATGGTGCAACAGCTTGATGCCAACTTGCAGCATTTTGCCGAGAAAATTAGACAGTACTCCCAAATTCAGGTTGCCAATGTTGCAGGGGCTGGCGCGGCAGGTGGTCTGGCAGCGGGACTTATGGCATTTACGGGTGCAAACTTACATTCAGGCGTTGATTTGGTTATTGAGCAAACCCAGTTAGCGAAACATATTGCACAGGCAGATTATGTCTTTACAGGTGAAGGTGGTATTGATTTTCAAACCAAATTTGGCAAAACACCACTCGGTGTAGCTAAAGTGACTCACCAGTTCAATAAACCGTTATTTGCCTGTGCAGGTTATGTCGGTGAGGGAATTGATGAACTGTATGATGAAGGATTTACTGCAATTTTTGGCATTTTAGATCGTTGTTGTGATTTGACAACTGCTTGTCAGCATGGACAGCAGAACCTTGAACGTACCTGTGAAAATATTGCTCGAATTTTAAAAAATCATAATTAAAATCAAATAAATAATCTTTAAGGTTAAAAATAATTTGGTTGTAATCAATATATGACCTACGAGTTACAGGTTCATTTTCAGGTATTGAATTGATGAGATGGAAATACAAGGCTTAAAACTGACGGTAGATGATGATCTTTACGTTGACGATTTTATTCTTATCAATTTTACTGATTTAATATTGCCCAGTAGAGGGGCTAAACTCGGCATTATTACAAATATTTATAAATTTAAATGATTTAACAATAGGTAACAAATCATGCTGAAGAAGGTGCTGGTTGTTGTCGTGATCGCTGCTCTGATTGGTGTTGCGGTTTGGGTGAATTATAAGAGTAAAAATCATCTTCCTGAGGGTTTTGCCACTTCAAATGGTCGCTTGGAACTGCAGCGTCTGGATGTTGCAACGTTATATGCTGGGCGAGTCAAACAGCTTATGGTCAATGAAGGTGACAGCGTTCAGCAAAATGCAGTTTTAGCACAGCTTTCTTCCGAACAAAGTAATAGTCAGGTGATGGCTGCACAGGCAGGTAAAGACCGCGCGCAGGAAACAGTTAGCCGTGCTGATGCTGAAA
Organism: Acinetobacter sp. ANC 4636; assembly: GCF_054454555.1. Lineage (NCBI taxonomy): Bacteria > Pseudomonadati > Pseudomonadota > Gammaproteobacteria > Moraxellales > Moraxellaceae > Acinetobacter > Acinetobacter sp. ANC 4636. The sequence goes on from NZ_JBTKVD010000003.1 coordinate 167,032, forward strand.
TTAGTGCACGCCGTCAACAGGAAAAAGTCGCTAAACTGGACTTGGATAATACTCGCCAATTATATCAACAGGCTTTGGTCTCTAAAGCTGAGCTAGACCGACGTCAGGCAGCGTATGAAGCCGAGCTTGCAGCAGTCAAAGCTGCTCAGGCTGCGAAAGCCGAGGCTGTTGCCACTGTGGGACAGGCTCAGGCACAGATCCAGTCTGCCGATTCGACTCATCAGGATATGCTGATTCGGGCGCCCAAAGCTGGACGTGTGGAATACCGTATTGCTGAGGTAGGTAATGTCCTCGCTGCAGGCAGCAAAGTCGTGACATTACTGGATCCGAGCGATGCCACCATGACCGTTTTTCTGCCAACCAATACGGTAGGTAAACTCAAAGTAGGTGATGAAGCCCGTATTGTACTAGATGGGCTAGATGCTGTATTTCCTGCCAAAATCAAGTTTATTGCTGATCAGGCACAGTTCACACCGAAGTATGTAGAAACTGCCGATGAGCGTGAGAAACTCATGTACAAAGTCAAACTCGCTATTCCGACAGAGATTGCCTTACGTTATAACCAGTTACTCAAAGGTGGTATGACGGGTAATGGTTATGTGCGTTTGGATCGGCAAAAGAACTGGGCACCGCAATGGGCAATTAAACTGCCTCAGCCATAACCCGAGGGCAAGCTCATGTTAGAACAACAAGCCACTGCCACTGTGGAAAATGCTGTTGTGATGCAGGCGGTCACACATCGTTATGGTCAGGTACAAGCGCTCAATGCTGTAAGTTTAACGATTCCGAAAGGCGTTACAGTCGGTCTGATCGGCCCTGATGGTGTGGGGAAATCAACACTATTGAGTTTAATCGCTGGGATTAAAGTGATTCAGACGGGGAGCGTACACGTTCTGGGTCGTGACCTATCCAATAAAAAACAGCAGCGCGCATTGTCTCACAAAGTGGCATTTATGCCGCAAGGCTTGGGACATAACCTTTATCCGACCTTATCGGTCTATGAAAATGTTGATTTTCATGCACGGCTGTTTGGTTTGCCACGACAGGCACGTCATGCGCATATTCAGCGCTTGCTGGAGGCAACAGGACTCGCACCATTTGCCGAACGTGCTGCGGGAAAACTGTCTGGTGGCATGAAGCAAAAGCTCAGCCTATGCTGTGCGTTGGTGCATCAGCCTGAACTGCTGATTTTGGATGAGCCAACGACAGGTGTTGACCCATTGTCTCGCCGTCAGTTCTGGAGTTTGGTGGATAGCCTGCGCAGTGAAAATCAGGGCATGACGGTACTGGTTTCAACCGCGTATATTGATGAAGCTGAACGTTTTGAATATTTGCTGGCAATGGATGATGGCAAGCTGCTTACCAGTGCCCCAACCCAAACCGTATTGCAACAAACCCAAAGTCAGACTTTGGAGCAAGCCTATATCAAGCTGTTGCCCGATGATAAAAAAACCGATGAACATGGTTTGCAACAGACACCATTTATTAAAGATGAAAACTCACCTCCAGCGATTGAGGCAGTCAATCTGACCAAAAGTTTTGGTGATTTTACTGCGGTTGATCATGTCAATTTCACCATTGAGCGTGGTGAAATTTTTGGCTTTCTGGGGTCAAATGGCTGTGGTAAATCCACCACCATGAAAATGCTGACAGGGCTACTTGAAGCCACCGAAGGCAGTGCCAAATTACTTGGAACACAAATTGAAACTTCCGATATGCAAACTCGCTTACGGGTCGGTTACATGTCACAGGCATTTTCTTTATATGAGGAGCTAACAGTCAGGCAAAATCTGGTCTTGCATGCACAGCTTTATCGGATGCCTGAAGCCAAGATTGCTGCACGGGTCGATGCTGCTTTACAAGAATTTGATTTGGAGAGTATAGCTTCTACCAAGCCCAGTGAAATTTCGTTGGGAATGCGCCAGCGTTTGCAACTTGCGGCAGCTTGTTTACATCATCCTGAAGTGTTGATTTTAGATGAACCGACTTCAGGGGTTGACCCCGCAGCACGAGATATGTTCTGGCGACATTTATTGCGTTTGTCCCGAGATGACCGCATTACCATTTTTGTATCGACTCATTTTATGAATGAAGCCGCGCGTTGCGATCGGATCTCCTTCATGCATCGTGGGCAAGTACTAGCGGTGGGTTCACCTGAACAGCTTTGTCAGCAGCAACAGACGACAGATCTTGAAGAAGCCTTTATTGCCTATTTGCAAGAGGCTTCACAGCAGGAACAAGCACCCCCCACAGTTGCAGAAGAGCCTGTGGAAACCTCTCATGAATTTACCGATTTAAGTCATCTCTCAGCCTTTAATTCGGCGCAGGCACAAGGCGTATTGTACTGGCTGGCAACAGTTTGGACATTTGCAGTCCGTGAAGGCAAAGAATTATTCCGTGATAAGATTCGCCTGTTTTTTGCCTTAATTGGCCCTGTCATTTTAATGATGGCAGCAGCTTATGGCGTATCGTTTGATGTAAAAAAAATCAAGTTTGCGGTACTTGACCGTGACCAGACCATTGAAAGTCGTGAGTTGATCCAGAACTTTTCCGCATCGAGCTATTTTAAGTTGACCGAATATCTGGACAGTAGTGACCAGATTGACTATTCATTGAAAAGTTCACAAGCACGTTTGGTGATTGATATTCCACCGCACTTCGGGCAGCAGTTAATGCGGGGAGAAAAGCCAGAAGTTGGTTTTTATATCGATGGGTCTTTACCTTTTATCGCGGAAAATATTAAAGGTTTTGTTTTAGGCATATTAACCAGCTACTTAAATGACAAGTTGCAGGAAAAAGGCTATTCACTCAATACCGCTGACTCCGTGCAGCTTCAGCCACGCTATGTCTATAATCAGGATTTTAAAAGTATTTATGCGATGGCTCCTGGCATGATCATGCTGGCAACCATGCTGATTCCTGTGATGATGACTGCGCTGGGCGTGGTACGTGAACGGGAAATTGGTTCGATTACCAATTTGTATACTTCACCTGCATCAGTACGGCAATTTTTGATTGGCAAACAGTTGCCGTATATCGCCGTTGCCATGTGCAGTTATTTGATTTTGGTGTGGCTTGCGGTTGTGGTGCTACGTGTGCCTGTGCGGGGCAATTTCTTTGCGATGGCATTGGGTGCCTTTGCGCTGATTTGTGCGGCAACCTCATTTGGTTTACTGATTTCCAGTTTTGTTAAATCTCAGGTTGCGGCAATTTTTGGTTCAGCGATTTTATCCATGATTCCTGCACTGAATTTTTCTGGATTGTTCTACCCATTGTCCACGCTGACAGGTGTTGGTTACTGGATAGGATGGTGTTTCCCGACCTCATGGTTTCAGTTGATTAGTCTGGGTGGTTTTACCAAAGGATTGAGTTTTCAGAGTTTTATCGGGTATTACCTGATTCTGTTTGGTTTTGGCGTGGTCTATGTGTTTTTGGCAGGACTGGTGCTGAAAAAGCAGGAGGTATAGTTATGCTGCGTTGGCTTAAAAATGTCTGGATTCTTAGTCTAAAAGAACTCAAAAGCCTGTTTAATGATGTGATTTTACTGGGGCTGATTGTGGTGTTCTTGTCGGTTGCTGTATACACCGTGGCTAAAGGGATCACCACCGAAGTGCGTAATGCGTCAGTTGCCATTATTGACGAAGACCGTTCGCAGTTGTCTTTTCAGATTCGGGATGCACTGCAAGCACCGTATTTTAAACAACCTGCGATTATCTCACCTGATCAGGTTGATCAGGCAATGGACAAAAGTAATTATGTTTTTGTGATCACTATTCCTGCGAATTTTGAAAGAGATGTTTCTGCAAATCGTCAAGCCTCTATACAAGTTCTGGCCGATGCGACCGCAGTGACGCAAGCGGGCGTTGGAACGACTTATCTGAATCAGATCATACAAAATGAAGTCAATGCGTTTAAGCATCAGTCTCCTACAGATATGTTGCCATTAACGCCGATGGTACGGGTATTTTTTAATCCCAATACTCAAACGCACTGGTATACAGGCGTAGCGCAAGTACTCAACAATATTACCTTGCTTGCCATGATTTTGGTGGGGGCAGCAGTTATTCGGGAAAAAGAACACGGTACGATTGAGCATTTACTGGTTATGCCTGTACATGCCAGTGAAATTGCCATGTCTAAAATTCTGACCAATGGTCTGGTGATTACCTTGGCGGCATTATTGTCTTTATGGTTAGTGGTGCAAACGTTGCTGCAAGTTCCGATTAACGGCTCAATTGGCCTGTATGTTTTAGGTACAGCTATTTATTTGTTTTCGGTTTCTTCTATGGGAATTTGTCTGGCAACAGTTGCGCCAACCATGCCTCAGTTTGGTCTGTTATGTTTGCCTATTTATATGGTGAGCCGATTGTTGTCTGGTTCTGAATCCCCGATTGAAAGCATGCCTGAGTGGATTCAGCAGGTTACCTTTTATTCACCTGTGACCTTATATATGCAGTTTGGGCAAGAAGTGCTGTTTCGTGATGCAGGTTTAGATATCGTGTGGAAAAAATTACTGATTATGAGTGTAATCGGTGCAGCATTTTTAATGTTTGCGCTCAAGCGCTTTCGTTCCATGTTGACGAGTCAGGGATAAGCTTGTGGAGAATAATAAAATGCAAAAATCGCTGTTGGTAATCGCCATGGGGAGCATATTGCTCGCCGCATGTAGTCCATTGCAAGTCAAACTGGATTCGAAAGTCGCTGTGCCTACACAGTTTGAACACGTTGCGGCGACTCCTGATGCAACTGATGTCTCACAGTGGTGGCTCACATGGCATGATTCTGTACTGACACAGCTGATTCAACAAGGTCTACAAAATAATCACGATTTGACTGCTGCACGAGCAAACTTGCAGGCGGCACGTGCCAATGCAGCATTGGCATTGGCTGATCTGGGGCCAACGGCTGGCGTATCTGCTGGGGTAGATGGTCATCATGCCCAAGTCAATAATCCACTTAGCCCACAAACCCGCAAGATGCTATCGGGTGTAGGGGCTTCTGGTTTAAACCGTGATGATTTGAATATTACAGGGCACAGTGAACATGCTGGTTTTGCTGCAAGTTGGGAACCTGACATTTTTGGGGGTAAACGTAGCGATGCCGATGCCGCCAGATACGCCAGTATGGCGGTAACCCAGCAGTGGTATGCTGTGCAGATGCTACTTGCGAGTGATATTGCCGACAATTATTTCAAAATGCGAAGTTTACAAAAGCGTATACAGATTGGGCAAAATACCCTTGCTAGCTTGACAGAACTTCGCCGTTATATTGACGGGCGTTTTAAAGCAGGGCAAGTCACCGATTATGATGTACGTGATGTTGAAATTAAACGGGAGAGTTTAAAAGCTCAGTTGGCAACTTTACAAGCACAGGCAGATGTCTATCAGCGCAATCTGGCCGTGTTGACAGGGCAGTCGCCACAACAGTTTCATGTGCCAGCATCGGTAGATATTTTAAATCATATTCCTGCATTACCCAGTGGTGAAACTCCCTTATCCGTGTTGAATCGCCGTCCAGATGTGCGTCAGCAATATGCCTTGATTCAGGCATCCAGCGCGCAACTTGCTAGTGCCAAAGCCGATTTGTTACCACGCTTTAATATTCAGTTTATTGGGCAAACTGGACAGGTACGTTTGGATAGCAGCACACCTGAACTGAAAGGTTTTGGTGGGCTGATCAGTGCAGGTGTCAGCTTGCCGATTTTTACTTCAGGTCGTATTCAACGCAACATAGAAGTACATGATGCTCAAGCTCAAGCAGCGTTAGCACATTATGATCAACTGGTATTGAAGTCTTTGGCGGAAGTCGATAGTGCCTATCAGTTACAAAGCAGTTTAACGCAGCAAAATCGCTATTTGGCGCAAGCCTCGCAGCAAGCCAGTGTTCAAGTCAGCAAATCTAGCCAGTTGTTTAAATTTGGCAATATCACACTCGATAAAGTTCTGTTAGCACGCATCAATGCACAAGATATACAGGATCGACTGGTACAGGCACGGTTAGCTGAAGCTGAAAATATGCTAAATGTCTATAAAACGCTGGGTGGTGGCTGGCAGGTAGAACAAACTTCAGCTCATAAAAATCAATAGAGGCTTATCCAGTTTTGTAAGTCATTTGAAATCAGGACAAAAAGATCAATCAGCCAAATAAGTGGATTGATAAAACCAGAGTGTTGGTATGGTTTGGAGAGTAGGTGGCTTAGATTAGTCAAATCAGTAGATCGCTGACGATTATTGTAAGCAGTTTTAACCTTATTTCTTCCCTGATAATACAATTTAATTTGATAGAGTCTAGATATAAGTATATGTTTTAATTTATTAAATACAAACCAGATTAAGGGTGTTTGAGTTAGCGTACGTGAATTTAATTTGATGCTGGATTTGACTGACTGCCCATGTCATAAAAAACGATAAATAGACTAAAAAGAACATATTTAAATATGTTATACATTAAAGCATTGCAAAAGCATGATGCTGGCAATTTTTAAAACAAAAACATCATTCAGAGGATAGGGCAATGCGGATAAGAAAATTATTATGGCTTGCCACCACAAGCCTGATGTGGCTTGGGGTAACACAAGCACAAGCAACCAGTTTTAACAATGTTGTAATTTTTGGAGATAGCCTTAGCGATGGGGGGAATTTTTCATTAAATCAATTTAGTACGCAGAATCGATTTACGACTAACCCTGGGTTAACAGCGGCAGAACTGGTAGCGGAAGGTGTCGGCACAACCACATCCCCTTCAGTGCTGGGTGGAAGTAACTATGCTTGGGGTGGGGCAGGCGTTGTCAATAGTCTTTATCCTGTTCCGACTTTACAGCAACAGTTAGCACTATACCTAGGTTCAACGGGTGGAACAGCCAACCCAAATACTTTATATGAAGTGTGGGGGGGAGCTAATGATATTTTTGGTTTACTCGAAACATCAGGTATTACTCAATCTCAATTGATTACAGGAACAACAACAGCAGCCAATACAGAATTAAGCTTGTTGTCGTCGTTAAAGCAGGCTGGTGCCAATTATGTGGTGGTGTATAATTTACCCAATATGGGACTGACGCCTTCAGCATTGGAATCAGGTACTACAGTTGCGGGCTATTTCACCCAACTTTCTCAGTTATATAATTATAATTTAAGTAACGGTTTAGACAATTTAAGTGCTTCGGGATTAAACATTGTTCCCGTCAATGTTTATGGTTTGCTTAGTGAGGTTGTTGCCAACCCAGCCGCCTATGGCTTTAGTAATGTCACCAATGAAGCCTGTGGTTTAAATTCATCATCTGTTGCATGTGGTCCTGCTGGTTCAGGGGCACCTTATACTTATGCTGCAGGAACCAATCAAAGCTATTTGTTTGCTGATGGGGTACACCCAACTACGGCAACCCATCGTTTACTGGCACAGGCCGTTTTGGCGGAACTCGCTGCACCTGGGCAAATGTCTTTATTATCAGAAGCTCCACTCGCGATTACAAAAGCTCAGTATCGTGCAGTGAAAAATGAAATGCTCACCGATGTAAATGGTGGTGAAACTCGGGTGTTTTTTAATCTGGATTATAATCACCAGAAACTCAAAGCTTCAGACAGCTCACCTCAGTTAAATAGCAATAATGTCAATTTTACCTTTGGTTCAGATGCTCAGATTAACCCCGATTTTTCGGCTGGGGTTGCTATGAGTTTAAATCAGCAAAATGGTAATTTCTCTAACAGTCAGGGTAATTATAAATTATTTGATGTCAGTGGTTTGGGTTATGGTATTTATCATAAAGGCAATGGCTATATTGGTGGTTTTGCCAATGCAGGCAGCTTGCACTTTACCGACATTAAACGTCAGATTCAACTTGGTACAGCAGTGCGCACAGAAACTGCAGATGCACAAGGCTATCATGTTGGTGGTGGCTTAGATGGAGGTTGGTGGCTCAACCTAAATGACTTAAAAACAGGACCTTTTGTTCATTTAGAATGGCAAACTATTAAAGTAAATGATTTTTCTGAGCATGGTGCGGACAGTACAGCAATGTGGTTTGGGAAACAACAGCGCGACTCGTTTGTTTCTAGTGTGGGCTGGCGTTTAAAAGGTGACTGGATGTACCGAGATGTTAAAGTTTCGCCATTTGCCGAGGTGGCCTGGAATTACGATTCTCAAGCTAACAGCCACGATGTTCGTGCAGGTTTAAATAGCATGGGCGGAAGTTTTGTACTTTCAGGTTATACACCAGACAAAAAATGGGGTAGTGCAAGTCTTGGTTTAACTACACAATACACGCCAAATCTTTCTGCATGGGCAAGTGCCAATGGTGAATTTGCAAATCATTCAGCAGATAATCTTGGGGTAAATTTGGGTATGAAATATTCATTCTAATCTAATGTGTGAAATAAAAAGAGATCATCAAATGATGATCTCTTTTTATTTCTATCTTGTTTATTTACATATATTTAATAAATCGTAGGCCATTGGCATAAGTATAACTTGGAATCACTGAAGAACTCGCAGCGGTACTATTGCTGAGGTCAATACTAATATTACCTGTCATTTGCGTGGTGTTGGTTGTTCCTGCAATAACGAGATTACCTGTAATATTAATGGTTCCTGTACCTGTAAACTTACCTGATGCACTACCTGTGCCTCCTGCGCCATATGAGGCAATAATATTGCCGTAATAATTCAGAACAGCATTATTGGCAGCATCAAGGGAGAGCTGATTATTGGTCAGGAATAAAATATTGGCAATATTTCCTGGGAAGGTTGCAAAACCTGTCTTGAAACTACCATCAGAGTTGCAATATTGTGTAGGAATATTTGCAGCAGCCGTTGTGCCACATACGCGAGTCAAATGATCTGTATTTGTTGTGGAGTAGTAATAATAGGGTGCGTAGTTATTAATCGTTCCCTTGTTGGGTGAAGTTACAGTAATACTACCTTTAGAAATGATGGTATTGACCAGAGTTGAGCCTGCTGCCAGATTAATCACAACATCAGTATCAAACCATAATACACCGACTGGTAAAGTTTTAGATGGGTCAATCGTCCAAGAGGCACTGCTTGAGTTATAGCTAATACCACTAAAACTTGAACATGAGATACTGGTTGGCGTGCTTACAGCGGTTGTTCCAGAGTATAGATTTAATTTATTACAGGTTGCTCCTGATGCTGTAAATTGATAATTTGAATAAGGTTTTAGATCATCAGCAGTAATAAAGGTCGTTGGTGTATAAGCTACAATTTGAAGGCCATTGGCTAAAAGAGAAGAGTTGTCGACAAATTGTGTACAACCAATATTCGCACATACTTGTCCACTATATGTTCCACCAACAGAAAGCGTAATTGGGTTGGTAGAAGTATTACCTGTAAATTTAGCACTTCCTGCCGTTACGAGACCACCTGCAAACACTGAACCTGTGAGTGTTGTTGAACTAAGTGTCGTTGCTTTTTGATAAACAGTGCGTATGGTTGCAGATGCACCACCACTACTGGCTGTCACATCAAAACAGTACTGGGTTACTGCACCAGTTGGGCAAGTTGCAGATTTGGCATAGGTTGCAACAGTCGAGTTTGCTGTCCCTGTCAGTGTTCCATTTTTATCTGTGATTGTCCCACCTGTAATGGAGGAAATCTGAGTATCTGTTTTACTATATAAAAAATTAGATAGAGCTTTGACACCAATGGTACTTCTTTCTTCAGCCTGAGTTTGTGCATGTGAAGTAATGGCGGAGTCCTGCAAACCTCTTAAGGTAATAAAGACACCCAAAACGATAATAACGAGAGAAAGGCCAATCAGCAAAACAAACAGTAATGAGGCAAAACCCTGCTGGTGGCGTACTTTTTGTTTTTGAGAAACAAGATTAACTTGATTATTCATCACTTCCACCATTTATCTAAAGTTAAACAGGCAGGTTTGATTATTCACCTGATTTTGAGTCGTACCACTACCTGCATAAACATTTGCTGTGAGTATCACTGCGTATGCACCACCATTGTTCAGTGAGTTACTTACGCTATATGGATTACAATTTGTTGTTGTAATCACTTTTAAGCTCGCCATAGCAAGATTGGTGTCGCTGACAGGAACAAGAATAGTCGGTGTTTCTGTAGATGTGCTTGCAGGTAGTGCCAAACTACTACAGCTATAGCCAGCGCCATAATAAAATAGTCCACTGCCAGTATGTGTAGTTGCAGTCGAACTTGTACTTAGCGGGTTATCTTTATTGCTGATAATGAGTGCCTGACAGGTTGAAGTATCCGATTTCCATACCAAACTACTTCCTGCAGTACCGACAGCAACTTGTGTGCCAGAACTATCGTAGGCGGTCAGTGTTGTTCCATAAGAAGATGTTACGCTTGAGTTTGCACCATAACCAATCCCTTGCAAAATTTTATCTGCTGTTGCTAGCCCAAACATCACGCTACTATCGCTTTTTGCACCTGCTGATGAATTTCCTGCGACATGCACAACAGATACATAAGCTCTTAAAATCGCCAGCGCAATAACTGTAAAAATGAGCAATACAATTAAGACTTCGATCAGTGAGAACCCTTTTTGAGAAAACATTTTATTTTTCATAGTGATGTCCTCAAGGGCTAATGGTAATAGGACTAGGAATCAAGCTGGTCGTTGTACTGTCTGTAGATGACACCGAAATTGATGGCGATGTTACAGCAACATCAGACGCTGATAAACCATTTGCTGAAACCGTATAAGTTGCAGACGATGACGTACACGGTGTAAGGGCAGTGGTACTGTTAATGCTGATACTTGATGACGACGTGCAGCCACCATTTTGTAAAATGTAACGCATTTTACTTACGGTGAGTAAATGGATATTCATATCTCGTTGAGTGACATTGGCACGTGCTAAAAGATAAGCACTCCCTAGCCCGATCACCATAAGTAACAGCAGTGAAATAAGGACTTCGAGTAAAGTGAAACCATTATTTTTTTTCATGATCAATCACCTTAAAACGCCAGTTACGCTTTGAGCTGAACTAGCAGAAATGGTATAGCTAGAACAGGTATTGTCAATCGTCGCAGGAGTGGAGGAATTTAAAAGTTGAACAGTATTGTTGAGTAAAATTTTTGAACTACACGCTGTTGGAAGTGTAATCGTTGTATCTTGATCAAATGAATCATTCCAAATCGTTGCACTACTACTATTGGTGACGGTGACTGTTTTGGCTGTATTATTAATGGTAATCGTTGCAACAGTTGGGTTAGTTGCATCGCTTAAAACTTTATTGGGATTTCTCAATGCTTCAGTTTTCGATTTATTAAAGGCTTGGGTCAAAACGGATTGTGCTTTTGACACATGCGCAGTTGCGATCCATGATCGCCCCAAAGGAGCGATTGAGGCAATAATAACGGCGACAAGAGCTAATGTGATGATTAACTCGATCAGCGTTATGCCTTTTTGATATAACCCTACCATGATGTTAGCCCGCCACAGCCTGTGCCTGTATCAGCAATCGTTTTGGTATTGGTATTGTTCAGTGTCAGGGTACATCCAGCATTGATCGTACCAGTTTTCCCAACAGCTTTAAGTGTGTAATACACAACAGGCGTACCTGAGCCTGTTGCACTGGCATTTAGGGTATAGGTGAAATTGGCACTCTCTGCAGGAGTCCAGGTGATTCCATTATTGGTCGAAATATAGTTTTGTGCATCCTGATCTGTGGCTGTTGTTGCAACATATTTAAGGTTGCGTTGGTAAAGATTTTCAACAACCAGACTTAAAGAAGTCAGGTCAGTCATTGCTGAACGAACATGAGATTTAACGACGTATTTTTTATAAGTAGGCATTGCAATTGCAGCTAAAATCGCAATGATGACGACGGTGATCATGAGTTCTAATAATGTAAAACCTGTTGTATGACGTTTCACTGCTGTTCCCCTATAACTTTAGCTTCTTATTAAAATTTTATCTCTATGTTGAGTGATACAATAAAATTAGTCGATGAATGGATAGAAATCGGCGATAAAATGAAATTTTTTATAAAAACATGAACTTATTTTATATAATTTTGAATAATCATAATGCTGCAATAAATGATGAATGTTCTCGATGAACGAGACTTCTGAAAAATGACTCATGACTCATCTTATTTGAAATGAAAGCCTTGAGTCATTATTGGACTGGATATTAATCAATCAGCATGAGATCCGCTGTATTTTCCAACTTTAAAGGGCGCAAGGCAAAAATAGAACGTGTATGGCGAATGCCTTGAATCGAATATAACTTTTTACGCAAGAACTTTTCATAATGCTCGGCATCTTTGACGGCAACTTTGACTAAATAATCATAATCACCTGTGACTAAATGTGCTTCGATGACTTCGGGAATATCTGCAAGTGCTTGGCTAAATTGTTCTAAAATTTCATCATCATGGCGTTCTAGCGTAATTTCAATAAAAAACAACTCGTTAATCCCAATGGCTTTGGGGTTAATGTTGGCGGTATAGCCATCAATAATTTTGAGGGATTCGAGTCTTTTTAAACGTGTCCAACAGGGTGAAGAGGACAGCCCCACCTCTTCAGATAACTGTGCAACGGTTAAGCGTCCATTATGGCGTAAAGCCGATAAAATTTTCCGATCTATTTTATCTAATGTGTATTCTGTGCTGTTCATAAATTAAACTTTGGAAGAATTTTCTGAAAAATCAAAATATATCCCATTTTTATTTTGTTAAACCAAGAAAAAGCTCAAAAATCGGGAGACATTTTTCAGTTATTCACTATAGACTTGATTTATAAGATCAAAGTCACCTGGGTAATGTCTTTGATTCTACAAATAGCACCTTTTCAGGAAGGGTGCCTTAAAAGGTGCTATTTGTTCTCAATCTTGCTCTTTGAGTTCTTCTAAAAATTCATCAATTTGTACACGCCAAGGAATGGAAGGTTGTGCGCCTGCATGGGTGACTGCCAATGCCGCTGCTGCACTGGCAAAATAGCTGGCGTCAAATAAGTTTTGACCTTCGAGAAGTGCTGTCATTAAGGCGCCATTAAAAGTATCACCTGCACCTGTGGTGTCAAGAGCATGTACTTTAAATGCAGGGATATGTTGCCCCTGACCATGTTGACTCAGCCAAATGCCTTGTTCGCCTAGCGTAATAATCACCATACCAATGCCTTGCTGATGCAGATGCTGTGCGGCTTGTTCTGCGCTTAGAAGATCATAGACTTGAATCCCCGTTAGTGCAGAGGCTTCAGTTTCATTGGGGGTAATCAGATCAACTTGTTGCAAAAAATCTTCAGGTAATGGCTGCGTTGGCGCAGGGTTAAGCACCACCATGGTATTAGCGGCTTTGGCAATCTTGACGGCATCAATTAAGCTTTCAAGAGGTGTTTCCAATTGTAGTAAAAGCGCATCGGTACAGCGGATTTTTTCAGCGTGTTGAGCAACATATTGCGGACTTAAACTTGCATTTGCCCCTGCGTAAATTCCAATGCAGTTTTCAGCTTGGCTGTTGACAAAGATGAGGGCAACACCCGTATTCTGCTCAGGAATCTGACAAACTGCTTCTATATTCATACCATCTTGAACAAACTGCGCCAAAATGTCTTGAGCAATCGCATCACTACCTAAGCACGCAAGAAATCGAGTGTTGGCACCACTACGGCTTGCAGCAACAGCTTGATTTGCACCTTTGCCACCAAATGCCAGTTGGTAGTGGCTGCCAGTCACAGTTTCTCCAGCTTGTGGAAACTTCTGCACATTTAAAAGATGATCAACATTAATACTGCCCAATACGACCAATTGTTTATGATTGTTATTCATTTTTTTTCGCTCAACAGTAAAGCCATGAGAGTCAGCATAAAGGATTTTTAATTGAGACAGAAGTAGCAAAAAATCAGGTAAATAAGATTGAAAGTTGCCGAAAAATTCCTCAAATTCTATAAGGAATTTGTTAATATCGAATTTTTCTTTTTCACGTCTCTACCATGACAGCTTTAGACCATTATCGGCGCACACGTCGTTTTTGCTATGACGTGCTGCATAATACTGATTACGATACGCCTGCAAGCCGCTATTTCAACTATTTGCTGATTATAATGATCATTGCAAACGTTTCAGCGGTTTTGGTTGAATCAGTCGATAATGTTTATCAAGCTCATGCGTTTTATTTTGATCGTTTTGAACATATTTCAATTGCAGTGTTCACAATTGAATATTTGCTACGACTGTGGAGTGTCGTTGAAGAAGACCTTGAAATTCCAGCATGGAAGCAAAGATCTCGTTGGCTTTTAAGTGGAGCTGCTATTGTTGATTTTTTAGCAATTTTTCCTGCGTATCTCAACTTTTTTGTTCATATGGATTTGAGTTATTTACGAATCCTTCGGTTGTTACGACTGCTGAAATTGACTCGTTATTTTGTGTCATTACAAATTCTGTTGAATGTCATTGAGCGTGAGAAAGGTTCATTTCAGGCGGTCATTTTTATTTTAATCATTATGATTGTGCTGGCGGCAGGTGGAGTCTACGCTTTTGAACATGAGGCACAGCCTGATGTTTTTGGCTCAATTCCACAAGCCATGTGGTGGGCAGTGGTGACATTAACTACGGTTGGCTATGGGGATGTAACGCCTGTCACCAATGCAGGAAAGTTACTCGGCTCAGTGATTATGGTTTTGGGGGTTGGTTTAGCCGCTTTACCCGCAGGTATTCTGGCAACAGGTTTAGCCAATGAACTCAATGTGCGTAAGGAACGTCTTGAGCAAGAATTTCGGGAATTGATTATCGAAAAAGACTTGGATTTGGTGAATGATGAAAAAGAAATACAGAAAATAGGGCGTATAGTAGGACTAAGAAAAGAGCACATTCATGAAATTCAGATGCAATTAATTCGAGAACAAATACTCGAAGAAACAGAACAAGAATTAAAACATTATAAATATTGCCCGCATTGTGGTGGAAAGCTGCATGATTGAATCAAAGTTGATTTTTGAGGTTTTATCATTTTGTTTGGTGAGGCATTTTAAATTTTTCGGGATTTATTACCAACGCAGCAACAACTGATTGGTGAAGAATACTGCTCATGAATCGCACGCCAAACGTAAACAGAAAGCCATCCTTACACATGGGTTTTGGTGACATCCGACTCTTATGAAGAACGTCTCAAAGTTTGTATAAATGGTTAGGGTATAAATCTTTCTAAGCGTTAGATATCCGATATTTAGAAGTCAATACGCGCCATCCTCAGAATAGCGCGTAACTAAAAATTAGAATGTCCAACTTAAAGTCAGTGTGGCTTTCAGAGGCTCACCTGGTTGCACCCAGTAATTGGTATAGCTCGATACATAATAGGTGCGGTTAAACAGGTTGCTGATGTTGAGCTGCACCCGCACGTCTGGACGCGGCAAGATATAACCACCCACATTCACCACAGTAAATGATGGTAAGGTCGTACCATTGTCAATGTAGTTGGCACTACGCTTGCCAAAGTAGTTGAGATTGCCTACCAGTCCCGCGGGATAATCTGCAATATGCAATTGATAATCTGCTGACAGGTTTGCTGTATGTTTTGGAATATTTTTTAGGCGTGCACCTTTGACATCGACCTCACTTTCAATCACCGAAGCTTGGGTCAAGGTATAGTTGGCACTTAACCGTAAATTTTGCGTGAGTTGATGCTGTAATTCGACTTCAAGCCCGTGGCTTTGTACATGTCCGCTATCCACATAACTGTCGCTAATGCCTTCAGTCAGTAAGTGGTGTTTATCCATATCAAAATAGGTCAGCCCGAACCAGCTTTTTGGCAAAAACTGGTATTTTGTGCCGATTTCCCAGCTTTGAGTTTTTTCAGGATCATACAGTTGATGGTTTTTATCTAAACCCGTGTTGAGCTCAAAAGATTTGCCCCAGTTGCTATATAGCGACCATTTTTTTGTCGGCTGATAATTAATTGCGACGCGTGGAGTAAACGGTGTAAATGCCTGTTTGGCAGAAATCCCTGTACTGTAATCATCAATCTGCTGTTGTAAGCGGTTATAACGTCCACCAAGGACAATATTCCATTGCTCATTCAGGAAAATCTGATCTTGTAGGTTTAGCCCCAACATGTCTTGGGTTTCTAAGCTAAATTTGGTGGTGCGGGTCAATGGTAAAATCATCTGACCATAAACAGGGTTACTAATGCTAATAGGGCTACTTGCGCCTGATGCACTTCTTCGTTGTAACTGGTCAATGGTGTAATGTCCTGCTTCAAAGTTGGCAACGACTTCGTGACGAATTGAATATGTAGAGAATTTGCCGCGTAAAATTTGCTGGAACTGGGTAGTTTCAGTTTCAAAATGCCGATAACGACGGAAACGGTTGGCAGTTTTCCCATCGCTACTGATGGATGAAATCTCGGTTGATGTACCTTCACGCTCGCCGTGTTCATAACTCAGCGCCGTAGTGCTGTCCCAGTTGTCATTAAATTGATGATTGAGGCGGAGTTGAACCATCTGATCTTTAATCTTGATATCGCCATCGCTCGGCTCACCGTAAAAGCTGTGAATACTGCCAAACTGACCGTTGACCATCGGAATACCACGGTCAAATACACCACTGTAATTTGCAAACTCGGTGTCTAAATTCAGTTGGGTCTGATCCGAAATTTTCCATGCGAGTTGTGGAGCAAGGTAATAATGCTGATTATCGACATGGTCTCGAAAACTTTGGTTATTTTCATAGGCCACACCTAAACGGTAGGCAAGGGCATCGTTGATCGCTCCTGTAGTATCCACCGAACCACGATACTGTTCTTCGGTGCTACCACTGACCGAAATTTCTGTTTTCGGTGTCCACTCGGGCTGTTTTGTGGTGATGTTCATGATTCCGCCAATTGCACCTTGTCCATACATGGCAGCCATTGGACCTTTCAGGAAATCAATCGACTGGATGTTGATCATATCGCGTGGTGCATGAATTCCATTCAGCGTACTCAAACCGTTACGCATGTAAATCGTGCCCATATTCGGGTCGGTACTAAAGCCACGAAATGAATAGTTATCCCAAAATCCGCCACCATAACTGTCCTGATACATCACGCCATTCACTAGCGCCAGGGCATCACTGACCCGTTGAATGTTGTAGTTCTGAATATCGTCTTTGGACACATGTGATTTGGTAAATGGCACTTCAAGTAGCTTGTGTTTAAACTGGGTAATCGCCTGAGAGGATGAATGTCGCTCATCCTGTTTTTCGGCAGATACGGTAATGATTGGTAAGTCTGAAACAGTATTGTCATCAATGCTGTTTGCAGCATTCACCGTAGTGGATAGAGACGCAGCAAGAATTCCCCAAGTGAGAGGGTGTAATAAAAAAATACGTGGCATAACGAAGCCTTTCAACAAAAGCAAAATAACGATGTGCGAAAAATTTTTCGCTTAAACAAAACTATGCAAGGTTGAAGGCAACAGGCGGAGCTCGCCCTTGGGGACAGAGAAATAAACGCCGTAGATAGAAAAACACATAACTGAGCGCTGCAAAGACAATCAGGCGTACCAGAATTTTGTCTTCGATCAGCGTCAGGCTTGGTTCAGTAATAGGCGAGAGATGATGGAATAGCTCACAGAAGTGGCAGTGCTGTAGCATTTTGTCATGTTGCTGTTGGGTTTGGGCATGCTCAGTCACTGAGGACATGTGCATGTTTGGCATCGACATATTGCTCTGTTCTAAAGCTGCACTGATTTGGGTACACACCATGTTGTCATGCATCATTTTTGGCATAGCCACTTGCCAAAACACAAGGTTTTGTAGCAAAAGTGCCATCAAGCCGAAAAACAAACCATAACGTCGCATGACTGAGTCTAAACCTAGACATTCCCCAAAAAGGTACACAGACTAACATGAGATTGATAAGATGCAGCCTATTTTTGCAGAGTGTTGGGCTGTTTTATGCAGAAAAATTCATCGCAAACGCGCTTTTCCAGTCAATTGTTACATGTGTTGCATGTTCAGCTTGGCGTACTGGTTGCGCCATTTATTTTTATTGCTGCATTGACAGGCGTGCTGTATGCACTGACTCCTCAGCTTGAGCACGTGGTGTATCAAAAACAGTTATTTGCTGTGCATGATCTGTCTCAGTCTGAACAAGCCCTCAGTTTGCAAGTTGCTGCGGCACAAGCAGTTCTGCCTGAACAAACCGTGATTACCGCCGTTCGCCCAGCGCCGCAGCCGAACCTGACCACACGGGTGTTGTATCTCGATCCGAAAGACCCTGAGCATAGTCATGCGGTTTTTATTAATCCGTATACGCTCGCTGTTCAGGGACAGCTACCTGTCTATGGAACAAGTGGTGTGCTGCCGATTCGTACTTTTTTAGATAACCTGCATCGTAACTTGTTGCTCGGTACATTTGGGCGTGCCTACAGTGAACTGGCAGCCAGTTGGCTCGGAATTTTTGCACTGACAGGGTTGTGGCAATGGTATCGTAAGCGTCAACAGATGAAGGTGACTACCCAGCACCCTCGGCAGAAAAATCTGCGCTGGCATGCTTGGGTGGGATTAAGTGTGTTTCCAATGCTACTGTTTTTCTCGGCAACAGGACTGACATGGTCAAACTGGTCAGGGGCAAATATTGCCAAGCTACGGCATTTGGTAAATAGCGATACACCAACACTGAACACGCAACTCAGCCCTATGTCTATGCCGATGGATGCGCATGCTGAGCATCATATGCCGATGCCAATCTCAGCTCATCACCAGCCTTTAGTACTGAAAAACTTTGATGTGATTGAAAAACTGGCGCAGCAAAATGGTTTAACTTCTGAATATCTGCAAATTAAACCAAGCTATAGCAGTGACAAAGCATGGACGATTGAGGAAATGCGCCATCGCTGGCCTGTGCAGGTCGATGCGATTGCGGTGGATATGCAGCAGCAAAAAGTAGTTGATCAAATCGAATTTTCCAAGTTTCCACTGTCTGCCAAGTTGACCCGTTGGGGAGTCGATGCTCATATTGGAGTACTGTTTGGCTGGGTCAATCAACTGGTGCTAGTACTGAGTGCTGCATTGATTTTGGGGTTGGTGGTGTTTGCGTATCGGGCATGGTGGAGCTATGCACACGTACGTTCGACCTTACAGCATTTAAACCGCCAAGTTTTTCGTTTATGGCAGTCTGCAAATACAGTACAGCGTAGTACGAGCTTAGTGACCTTGACGATACTCTATTTTCTAATGCCTATATGGGTGCTGAGTGTGTTGGCACTACAAATCATGTTGTGGTTATTGAATTTGAGGAAACCAGAAATATTGGCAGAATAAAAATAAACCCACCAATTTGAATCTAAAAATTGGCAGGCTATCAATCTCTTTTTGACGGTTTAGCTATGACTGAGTAATGCTTGTACTTTGTCTAAATAAGGGCTGTCTTCAGGTAAGATTTCCAGTAAGCGTTCAATCGCATCAAGACGTTCAGGAGCGCGATTGACCAAATTCAACAGCAAATTTGCATCCTGACAGTGATAAATATAGTGACTCAAACGGGCATCGAAGGCATCGCGCCATGCCCGTAAAAATGGGCTATCAGTTTTTGGTAAAAATTCGCCTTTATATAGATTAAAGACTGTTTGCATATAGCCCGCATTCAAGGCTTTTTCTGCCATGAGAAAGTCACATTGGAGTTCACAGTTCAGGCGATAACAACGTGACTGAATCCCACCTTTGAGTAAATGCCGTAACTGCGAAATTTCGGCTTTGAGTGTAGTTAAACTGACTTCTCGGTCGCCATATAAAGCATAGTGCAGTTCATCAAGCTGAATTCCCGCAGGGCAGAGTGCCAAAATACATAAAATTTCAGTTTGGCGTTGGGTCACAGTGAGAATAGTTTGGTTGAAGCTGATTTGTGGTGTACCAAACAGATTCATTGACAGGCAATCTTGTTGCTGCGCATGAAACACTTGACTGAGTAACTCAGCACAGCGTTCCACTGCCAATTTACCCAAAGCGCTATGTTTTTTATATTTGGCAGATAAATTCATAATACCATAATATTGCTTGGTTTTTTGGTCAATAATCGGTGTAGCATAACAGACCCAGTCACGTACACTATTCATGCTGTTTTCATGTGAATAGACACAACTGGTTTGATGGGTATTTAGCGCTATGCCAATCGCATTGGTACCGACAGACTGGGTTGACCATTGCCCACCTTCAACAAAATGCACTTGCTCGGCAGAGGAGCGCATGACTTTACTACTCCATGCCCATAGCAGTGTGCCACAACTGTCCGTGACTCCAATGGCCATGCCTGCCTCATCGGCAATGCTGGCAAGCTCATGTTGCCCTTGCTGAATACTGCGTCCAAATAATGAAGACTGCCAGTTTTGCTCTAAATTGAGGAGTGGTGCAGCAGTTAAAGAAAAAACCGAATCAGCAGATGTGCCCGAAAAACGTGTGTGTTGCATATCCATGTTGTTATCCTTAAAAGGATGGGACACTGAGCTCGTATCCGTTGAGCATTTTGCATGTCCCATCACAGTTTTGTGCATTCAATTTCACTGAAAAGAAACAGCTTTGTTGTGATTTAAAACAGAATTTTGCCTTGGTATTTTTACTGTTTTAGAATCTTATGCAGCTTATCTTCTAACACCAATTTATAGCAGATCGTGGCATGAGTTTGCTCAAAAAATGTTAAAAATTTTCGATGCCTTGTGAAATGTAAAATGAAGCACTTGTTTTCTCAGGGTTTATGAGGCGCTATTGATGTTTCACAGATGTCTTTGTTGCATGCCTTGTTTAACTTTTGCTGATAATGCAGGTCATGCATAAAATGTCAACAGACCCTAAAGAATAGGCAAGGTTTCTCCCAGATACTGCTTGTCGGCAAAGTAACTGGAACGAACCAATGGGGCGCTCCATAGGTTAAAAAACTGCAAATGTTTGCCATGTGCCTGATAACGCTGGAACTCGGCAGGGTCGACAAAGCGTTGAATCGGAGCATGTGCAGGGCTAGGCTGTAAATATTGCCCAATAGTGATCAAATCTACAGCATGGTCTTTCAAATCATTCAGTAATGCCAAAACCTCAGCTTCGATCTCACCTAAGCCGACCATCAAGCCACATTTGGTTAAAACATCAGGGCAGCGCTGCTTAAACTGCTGGAGCAGGTTGAGGGAGTGCTGATAGTCTGAACCTGGGCGCATGGCTTTATATAACCGTGGTACGGTTTCGATATTGTGATTAAACACATCGGGCGGGCAACGACTTAAAATATCCAGTGCCAACGGCATACGTCCACGAAAATCGGGAACTAAAATTTCAATCCGCGTTTGTGGGCTGTGTGTGCGAATCGCGGTCATACAATCCACAACATGCTGAGCGCCACCATCGGCCAGATCATCCCGATCCACCGAAGTAATCACCACATAATTCAGATTTAAACGTGCCACTGTTTCAGCAAGGTGTTCGGGTTCATCTGTATCAAGTGCCAACGGGCGACCATGTGCCACATCGCAAAATGGACATCGCCGCGTGCAAATATCACCCATGATCATAAATGTGGCTGTGCCACTGCCAAAGCATTGTGGCAGGTTGGGACATGCGGCTTCTTCACACACAGTATGCAATTTTTGCTGGCGTAATAAACGCTGAATGCGCTTAATTTCTTCTGGGTCACTGATTTTACTACGAATCCAGCGTGGTTTTTCGGGCAGGTGATCACTTGGCATAATTTTAATGGGAATACGTGCCAGTTTCTGTGCACCACGTAATTTCTCTCCCTGTGCTGGTTTTATATTTTGTGGCATTTAAAACATATCCTTATGTGATTTAAATTGATTAATTTGCTCGGAATAAATATAAATAATTCTATTGTTAAAATAAAATATCATATTTATTTAAATGGCAGCATTTTAGATTATCAGACAAAGGTTGGTTGAAGGTTTGTTTTTGTAAACAATTGATTGTTAATAAAAAATTACATTTATATTTAATGATTTAAATCTTTGTTTTATTTATATTTTATTTAAAAATAAACCAGATTTTTTTTTAGTCTAATATGAAAATTTAGGGTTTTGATTTTATATAAATAGACTTTTTTGTCATTGTTTAATTCTCTTTATTTTTTGCATGAAGGGAAAATTAAATGGGTTTGTGAAAGAGTTTTAATATTGATGATTTAAATAAAATCATCGAGTTAATTTTATTTTAAAGACAATTTTAAAATATAAGGGATATGGACATGCAGCTTACTGAAGAGCAATTACTTGCCGCATATAAACGTATGCGGGATATTCGTGAGTTTGAAGATCGACTTCACGAAGAAAATACCAATGGTGATATTCCGGGGTTCATTCACCTATATAGTGGTGAAGAAGCGGTTGCGGTGGGTATCTGTGAAAATTTGACCGATAAAGACTACATCACCTCGACCCACCGTGGACATGGGCACTGTATTGCCAAGGGCTGTGATATTCACGCCATGATGCTGGAAATCTTCGGGAAAGATGATGGTTTGTGCCGCGGTAAAGGCGGTTCGATGCATATTGCCGATCTGGACAAGGGGATGCTCGGCGCAAACGGGATTGTGGGCGGTGGTCCTCCTTTGGCAATTGGTGCAGCGTTGACAGCGAAAACCCTGAAAACAGGTGGTATTGGTTTGTCCTTTACAGGCGATGGTGGTTCCAACCAAGGCTTGACTTTCGAAGCCATGAATATGGCAGTGGTGCTGAATCTTCCTGTTGTTTTTGTATTTGAAAACAATGGTTTTGGTGAAGGTACAGGACATGACTACGCGGTCGGCAGTAAAGATATTGCAGGGCGTGCAGCAGGTTTTGGTTTACCTGCGGTCAAGGTCGATGGTACAGACTTTTTTGCCGTGTATGAAGCTGCGAAAAAAGCCATTGAGCGTGCGCGCCGTGGTGAAGGCCCAAGCGTGATTGAAACCGTGACCAACCGTTTTTATGGGCACTTTGAGGGTGATCCGGGATTGATCCGCTCCAAAGAAGAAGTGGACTATGTCAAAGAACATAAAGACCCACTGAAAATTTTCCGTAAAAAAGTCAAAGGTAAAGTCGATGTTGCCAAGCTGGATGCGATTGATGCTGCAGCGAAAGCCAATGTAGATGATGCAGTGGCGAAGGCTCGTGCAGCCGCTTACCCACAACCAGAACAATTACTCACTGACGTTTATGTTTCCTATTAAGGGAAAAGAGTTAAGGGAATAGCAAGATGCCAAATAAAAGTTATCGTAATGCTGTGAAAGAAGCTATTGAGCTGGAAATGCGCCGTGACCCGACTGTGGTGGTGATGGGTGAAGATGTTCGTGGTGGACATGGTGGTAAAAATACTGATGAAAATAAATTAGAAGGTTTTGGTGGCGTATTGGGCGTGACCAAAGGGCTATGGACAGAATTTGGCTCGGAACGTGTGATTGACACGCCAATTACCGAGTCTGCATTGGTGGGGATGGCAGCAGGTGCATCGGCAACAGGCTTGCGTCCTGTAGTTGATTTGATGTTTATGGATTTTTATGGCGTCTGCCATGACATGCTGTATAACCAAGCTGCGAAATTCCGTTACATGTTTGGTGGTAAAGCCAAAGCTCCAATGGTCGTGCGCGGTATGATTGGTGCTGGTTTCTCTGCGGCTGCGCAGCATTCTCAGTCACCGTATAACGTCTTTACTTCTGTGCCAGGCTTAAAGGTGGTGGTGCCATCTAGCCCTTATGATGTCAAAGGCTTACTGATTCAGGCGATTCGTGATGACGACCCAGTGGTGTTTTGTGAGCACAAAATGCTGTATGACATTAAAGGCGAAGTCCCAGACGAAGCCTATACCATTTCATTTGGCGTAGCGAATTACACTCGTCAAGGCACTGATATCACCATTATTGCACTCAGTTTGATGGTACATCGTGCCAATGAAGTCGCCGACAAACTGGCAAAAGAAGGTATTTCAGTGGAAGTAGTTGATCCGCGTACTATTTCACCTTTGGATGAAGAAGGTATTTTGGAATCGGTGGCATCGACAGGGCGTGTGGTGATTGTGGATGAATCGGCAGCACGCTGTGGTTTCGGGCATGATGTTGCTGCCCTGATTGCACAAAAAGGTTTCCATTATTTAAAAGCACCGATTGAACTCGTCACCCCACCGCATACGCCAGTACCATTTTCACCTGTATTAGAAAAAGAATGGATGCCAAGCGTAGAACGAATTGAACAGGCAGTGCGTAAAGTATTGGAGGCTTAGGATGAGCGAAATCAGAACCTTAGAAATCCCGAAATGGGGATTGTCGATGGAAGAAGGTACGATTGCACAATGGCTGATTCAGGAAGGTGACAGCTTCACCAAAGGTCAGGAAATCTGTGAAATTGAAACCACTAAAATCGTCAATGTGTTAGAAGCTCCCTTTGATGGAACTTTGCGTAAAATTATTGCCAAAGATGGCGATACTTTACCTGTCGGTGGGCTGATTGCTGTTTGTGCAGAAACTGGTGTTTCCGATGCTGAAATTGAACAGTTTGTGCAGTCTTTAGGTGGGAAAATAGCCAATGCCACCCCTGTGGTTCAGACTGAAGCTGCCGTCGCGGCAACCGCACCGCAAGCTGAAGTTACAGCACAGCCTGTACCTGTGGCAAGTGCGACTGCGCCAGTCACTAAAGCACCTGCCACGATGCAAACGGGTTATGTTGTGCCTGCGGCATTGCAGGGCTTTCAAGCTGATGTTGAAGTTTTTACGACGCCACATGCACTTAAACTGGCTGAAAAATATAATGTGAATCTGGCAAAAGTTTCAGGCTCAGGGCGTGAAGGGCGTATCAGTGTTCAGGACATTCAAACTGCAGTGCGTGCGGCAGGTGGACAGTGGGCAGATGTAAAAGTTCAAGCCCAGCCCTCAGCTAAAGTTGCTAAATCTACTGCCGATGACAGCAAGGTTTTGGCAACGCCTGTTGCGCGCCGTTTGGCAAAACAGTGGGGCATCAACCTGCACGACTGCCGTGTGTCAGGTTCACGCGGACGCGTGTGTAAGGAAGATGTTGAAGCGCTGCATCATCGCGACAATCCAAGTACAACGTGTGCACAATCTTCTGCGATCAGTTCAGATGCTGCACCGAAAAATCAGGTCACTTCGATCGCCTTAAATGCTATGCGTAAAGCGATTGCTTCGCGCCTGCAAGCCGCGAAACGCAATGCCCCGCATTTCCGTTTAACGGTAGATCTCAATGTTGAGGCTATGCAAAACCTGCGTAAGCAGATTAATGACAGTGTTCCGCAGGTGAAATTATCAATTAACGATATGTTGATTAAAGCGGCAGCCGCAGCATTGCTCAAAGTACCTGAGGTCAATGTGCAGTTTGATGAAGCGACCCAGTCTATTTTGCAATTTGCTCAGGCTGATATTTCGGTAGCGGTGGCGATTCCCAACGGTTTAATCACCCCGATTGTGAAAGCTGCCAATCAAAAGTCACTGTCCGAAATCTCAACGGAAATGCGCGATCTGGCAACCCGTGCCAAAACTGGAAAATTACAGCCTGACGAGTTTCAGGGGGGCAGTTTCAGTATTTCCAATTTGGGTATGCTCGGGATTAAACAGTTCGATGCAATTATTAACCCGCCACAAGGCGCGATTATGGCACTTGGCGCATCCGAAGCACGTGCTGTAGTTGAGCAAGGTGAAATTGTGGTTCGAGAAATGGTGACAGCGACCTTGTCCTGTGATCACCGTGTGATTGATGGTGCAGTTGGGGCAAAATTTTTGGCAAGCTTCAAGCAGTTTGTTGAAAACCCAGCCCTGATTTTGGTCTAGGAGAAGCCACATGTCAGAAACACAATTTGATGTGGTGGTGGTTGGTGCAGGACCGGGGGGATATGTGGCTGCCATTCGTGCAGCCCAGCTCGGACTGAACACTGCGATTGTTGAAGCGCAGCATTTGGGTGGGATTTGTCTGAACTGGGGCTGTATTCCGACCAAAGCCTTACTCGCAGGCGCAGAACTGGCCACTCAGTTTAAACATGCGGGACAGTTTGGTTTTCAGGTGTCACAGCTTGAGTTTGACCTGCAACAACTGGTCAAGCATAGCCGTCAGGTGTCAGCACAACTGGTACAGGGTATTGCACATTTGCTGAAAAAAAATCAGGTTACGGTGTTCGATGCCAAAGCTAAACTGATCGGCAAAGAAACCCTGCAACTGACCGATGCCAAGGGTCAACAGCAGATTTTAACTGCACCCCATATTATCTTGGCGACAGGCGCACAGGCACGACATTTGCCACAACTGCCTGTCGATGGCAAATATGTCTGGAGTTATAAAGAAGCATTAGTTCCTGAACAATTGCCAAAGCATTTACTGGTGGTCGGTTCGGGCGCAATCGGTAGCGAGTTTGCTAGTTTGTATCAGGACTTGGGCTGTCAGGTCACGTTGATTGATATTGCCAAGCAAATTTTACCGACCGAAGATGCCGAAGTTGCCCAGTACGTGCAAAAACAGTTTCAGCAAAAAGGCATGCAGGTGCTGACCCAATCGGCGATTCAAAGTATCCGTATTGTGAATGAACAAGTGCAATGTGTACTGACTACGCCACAAGGTGAACAGACACTTGAGTTTGATCGGGTGCTTTCAGCAATTGGGGTGCAGCCTAACACTGCACATTTGGGTTTGGAAGATTTAGGCGTTGAATTGAATCCTCAAGGCTTTATCCAGACCGAGGCCTACTGCAAAACCAATGTTGTAGGGCTATATGCGATTGGTGATGTGGCAGGTGCACCGTGTTTGGCACATAAAGCCAGCCATGAAGGTATTTTGTGTGTGGAAAAAATTGCAGGGGTGCAGGGGGTACATGCCTTAGATCGTAGTCAGATTCCAGGCTGTATTTTTACCCATCCACAAGTGGCCAGTATCGGGCTGCATGAAGCGGCGGCTAAAGCACAAAACTTGCCGATTCATATTGGTAAGTTTCCACTGTCTGCTAATGGTAAGGCGCTGGCTTTGGGAGATAGTGCAGGCTTTGTCAAAACCATTATGCATGCGGAAACAGGCGAATTGCTTGGCGCACATATGGTGGGGCATGAAGTCACCGAGCATATACAGGGTTTTGCGATCGCTAAATATTTGGAAGCGACTGATGCCACGCTGGCGCAGGTGATTTTTCCACATCCGACCTTGTCGGAAGCGATGCATGAATCGATTTTGGCATCCATGCAACGCGCGATTCATATTTAGCTTTTTAAGAAATAGACTTCTTTCATAACTGCTTACATCCTCTTTCTTTTTCCCTGAGCCAGATTGCAATATATTTCAATGTGGCGAAAGAAAAATAAAAGAGCCTTATAAAAGAAGTCTAATCAGTATGGCATATGCCTTTTTTATGGATACAAAACAATGAAAGCAGCACGTTTTTATGACAAAGGGGATATCCGCATTGAAGATATTCCAGAACCTGAAGTGAGTGCAGGCACCGTTGGCATTCAAGTGGCATGGTGTGGAATTTGCGGCACAGATCTGCATGAGTTTATGGAAGGTCCGATTTTTATTCCACCGTGTGGGCATCCACACCCGATTTCGGGTGAATCTGCACCGATCACGATGGGACATGAATTTTCAGGGGTGGTTTATGCAGTGGGTGAAGGGGTAACCGACATTCAGGTGGGACAACATGTGGTGGTTGAACCCTATATCATTGCTGATGATGTACCGACAGGACCAGGTGAAAACTACCATCTCTCCAAAAATATGAACTTTATTGGCTTGGGTGGTCGAGGCGGTGGATTATCGGAAAAAATTGCGGTCAAACGCCGCTGGGTACATCCGATTTCCAACAACATTCCGCTCGATCAGGCTGCGCTAATTGAGCCGCTTTCAGTGGGGCATCATGCCTATGTGCGTAGTGGTGCTAAAGCAGGCGATATCGCTTTGGTGGGAGGAGCAGGGCCGATTGGTTTATTGCTGTCTGCGATTCTCAAAGCCAAAGGCTTAACCGTGATCGTCACTGAACTGAGTAGCAAGCGTAAGGAAAAAGCCAAAGAATCTGGTGTTGCCGATTATATTCTTGACCCATCACAGGTCGATGTAGTCGCAGAAGTCATGAAAATTACCCAAGATCGTGGTGTCGATGTTGCCTTTGAATGCAGTAGCGTCAACAAGGTCTTAGACACATTGGTGGCTGCCACCAAACCGACAGGTGTGATTGTGATCGTGTCGATCTGGAGTCATCCAGCCAGCATCAATGTGCATAGCGTGGTCATGAAAGAGCTGGATGTGCGCGGCACGATTGCCTATGTCAATGATCATCAGGAAACCATCAAACTGGTTGAGCAAGGCAAGATCAATCTTGAGCCGTTTATTACCCAGCGCATTCAACTGGATGATCTGATTTCACAAGGCTTTGAAACCCTGATTCATAACAATGAATCGGCGGTGAAAATTATTGTTCATCCTTAAGATTTTTATGGATGAAGCACTGACTTCTCTTGGTGAAATACGAATCGTTGCTATTTATTTGTAGTGATCGAGCTGAGAGAAGTCATTTTGAACACAGGAGCAGGATTGTCCTGAAAATTAGATAAAAAGGATAAAATGATGCCAAGAGGATTACACAATAAAGTTGCCTTGGTGACAGGTGCAGCACAGGGTATTGGACGCGGAATTGCACTACGTCTGGCACAAGAAGGCGTACATGTGGCATTGGTTGATATGCATCAGGAAAAATTACAGCATGTGCAGCAGGAAGTACAGGCACTTGGTGTACAAGCTAGTACTTTTATTGCGGATGTCAGCCAGTTGGAACAGGTCGCATTTGCGATTGATCATGCTGAAAGCAGTTTGGGCGGTTTCGATATCATGATCAATAACGCAGGGATTGCACAGGTTCACGCACTTGCCGATGTTACCCCTGCGGAATTTCATAAAATTGTCGATGTGAATATTGGTGGGGTGCTATGGGGCATACAGGCAGCCGCCAAGAAATTTCAGCAACGCAAGCAAAAAGGCAAAATTATCAATGCCTGTTCGATTGCAGGGCATGATGGTTTTGCTTTATTGGGCGTGTATTCGGCGACCAAGTTTGCAGTGCGGGCGCTGACACAGGCAGCTGCCAAAGAATATGCCAGTCAGGGCATTACCGTAAATGGCTACTGTCCCGGGATTGTAGGTACAGACATGTGGGTGGAAATCGATAAACGCTTTTCTGAAATTACGGGGGCGGCGATTGGTGAAACCTACAAGAAATATGTTGAAGGAATTGCTTTAGGGCGTGCTGAAACTCCAGATGACGTGGCAGCTCTGGTGGCATTCTTAGCCAGTGAAGATTCGGACTATATTACAGGTCAGTCGATTTTGACCGATGGCGGGATTGTTTATCGCTAGTTTAAAAATTCTATTTAAGTTTTGATCTCCAACCGCTCAATAGAGCGGTTTTTTTAATTTTGTAATGACTGCTACCGAAAATAGAAAGAATTAAATATTGACTAAAATTGATCAAAAATCATTTGCGAGGATGCGAAAGTTAATTTATATTCATTTAATAATGATACGATATGTATCGTTTTAAAAAATAAAAAAGCTCAGGATAGCTTCATCATTATGCAAACCGATCAGCTTGAATGCCATCACAATGACTCAAAAGACTGATTGGTTGTGATGGTGCAATAGAGGGAAACTATGTCACACCGTATTGTTTTACCGCGTATTTTAGAAATTGGTCGCAATGCCCGCAGTCAGTTACCTGAGATTTTAACGACTTTAGGGGTAAGCAAACCCTTAATTATTACCGATCGGGTGATGCTATCCTTGGGCTATGTAGATGAATTACAAAAAATCTTAACTCAAGCCAATATCTCAACCGATTACTTTGCTGACACCATTCCAGAGCCGACGGCCAGTTCGATTGCTGCGGGCGTAGAAAAAGTTCAGTCTCAAGATTATGACGTGATCATTGCGATTGGCGGTGGCAGTGTGATTGACAGCGCCAAAGCAATTGGCATTTTAGGGAAATTTGGTGGCGAAGTTCGTGACTATAAATTTCCACGTCAGGTCACGGAAACTGGGTTGTCCATCATTGCCATGCCAACCACCGCAGGCACAGGTTCGGAATGCACCAAATTCACCATTATTACCGATGATGTCACGCATGAAAAAATGCTGTGTACGGGAATTGGTTTTTTACCTGTTGCGGCAATTGTCGATTATGAACTGACGCTAAGTTTGCCTGCACGTACCACTGCCGATACAGGCATTGATGCGCTTACACATGCCATTGAAGCCTATGTCAGTAAAAAAGCCAATTTATACAGTGACTCACAGGCATTGGCTGCCATGAAGTTAATTGGTCAAAACCTGATTCAAGTCTATCAACACCCTGAAGATGTGACAGCACGTGAACAGATGATGCTAGGCGCAACATTGGCAGGCATTGCATTTTCCAATGCGTCGGTCGCCTTGGTGCATGGCATGAGCCGTCCGATCGGGGCATTTTTTCATGTGCCGCATGGGCTTTCCAATGCCATGTTGCTGCCAATGATCACTGCATATTCGATAAATGCTGCACCTGAGCGTTATGCGACTTGTGCCAAAATGATGGGTGTTGCAGAACCCAATGATGCGACTGATCTTGCCAACCAGAAACTGGTGGCTGCACTGGAGCACATCAACCAAGAACTCAAAGTACCGACCTTGGCTGAGTTTGGGGTAAACAAAACCGAGTTTGATGCCGTGGTTGAAACGATGGCAGAACAGGCCTTGGCATCGGGTTCACCGAACAATAATCCAGTTGTACCAAGCGCCGAAGAAATGATACAGCTGTATCAAAAATTATGGCAATGAATGGCCTATTTTTAAATCAACACTAGACTACTTTCATCATTTTTACACCTTCTTTATATTTCTCTTAGAGGGAGAAATAAAAAGAACTTATGAAAGAAACTTGATCTTAGAATCATAATGAGGAACTCCCACAATGGACATGATTGGTCATTTTATTCAAGGCAAACTGTGTTACGAGCATGCCCGTACCCAGGCGGTTTATAACCCTTCAACGGGTGAGCAAAGCAAGGAAGTTGCGATTGCCAGTGTAGAAACTGTTGAGCAGGCGATTGCTGCTGCACAAGCTGCATTCCCAGAATGGCGCGATACGCCTGTGATTAAACGTGCGCGTGTCATGTTTAAATTTAAAGAATTGCTTGAACAGCATGCCGATAAAATCTGTGAACTGATCGGGGCTGAACATGGCAAGATCGTGCATGATGCCGCAGGCGAGTTGCAACGCGGCATTGAAAATGTTGAATATGCTTGTGGTGCGCCAGAATTTTTAAAAGGCGAATTTAGCAAAAATGTTGGACCATCGATTGACTCATGGAGTGAGTTTCAACCGCTCGGTGTAGTGGCGGGAATTACGCCGTTTAACTTCCCTGTGATGGTGCCATTGTGGATGTTCCCGATGGCGATTGTCTGTGGTAACTGCTTTGTCTTGAAGCCATCAGAAAAAGATCCATCTTCAACCCTGTTCCTTGCTGAATTATTGAAACAGGCAGGTTTGCCAGATGGCGTGTTTAACGTGGTGAATGGTGACAAAGTCGCGGTAGACACCTTGCTGCATGATCGACGTGTACAAGCGGTGAGCTTTGTGGGTTCAACCCCTATTGCTGAATATATTTATCAGACTGCGACTTCAACAGGTAAGCGCTGTCAGGCGCTTGGTGGTGCGAAAAACCACGCAATTGTGATGCCAGATGCCGACCTTGAAAATGTAGTGAGTTCATTACTCGGTGCAGCGTTCGGTTCATCAGGCGAGCGTTGTATGGCACTATCGGTTGCAGTTGCGGTAGGCGATGAAACTGCCGATGCCTTGGTGCAACAACTCAGTGAACGTATGCAAGGTTTGAAATACGGACACTTTGCCAATAAAGACAATGATTTTGGCCCCGTGATTACTGCTGAACATAAAGCCAAAGTGATTGGGCATATTGACAGTGCAGAGCAGCAGGGTGCAATCGTGGTGGTCGATGGACGTCATGCTGCACCAGAAGGCTATGAAAAGGGTTACTTTGTTGGTGCAACTCTTATTGACCATGTCAGCCCAGACATGCTCAGCTATAAACAGGAAATTTTTGGGCCTGTACTGCAAGTGATTCGTGTTGCGACCATGCAAGAAGCCATGCAACTGATCAACGATCATGAATATGGCAATGGTACTTGTATCTATACCCGCGATGGTGAAGCAGCACGTTACTTTACCGATCATATCCAAGTTGGCATGGTTGGGGTAAATGTCCCACTGCCTGTCCCTGTGGCTTATCATAGCTTTGGTGGCTGGAAACGCTCATTGTTTGGTGATTTATATGCTTATGGGCCAGATGGTGCACGTTTCTATACACGCCGTAAAACCATTACCCAACGCTGGCCATCGAGCAATGTCCGTGAAGGTGTGCAATTTTCAATGCCAACGCTGAATTAATCTGAATTCCATATAGAAACCTATAAACACAATAGGGTCTATGTAAAGGTCAGTTGTATGTTGATGTCATAGTTACATTTGTAACATACTGTTTTTAAATATATTAAAACAGTGATGATATTTGACCGAGTTTGCAACTGACAAATACTTTTGCCTACTTTTCTTTTGGGAAAAATAGGCAAACCCGAATCTTGAGCTTGAAATGTAGGTTAAAACAATAAGGTTTAAATATTGAAATTTATTATTTATTTTCAATGATTTAATATTTTTTAAATACTTGTTTAATTATGTTTGCTGAATGAGTTGACTGAGTTCCTGTGCTGCCTCGCGTAATGCAGGCTCATACTCCATCAAATCCTGTAGTGACTTGCGAATGGTCGGTGCATGAGTATATAGACACGCGACAATCTGCTGCTCGGCATTTAAAATGGGTACAGAACAGGCCACCATCCCCGCAATAAACTCTTCATTATCAGTGCCTAACTGTTGCTCAAAAATACGATGTAAATTTTGCTCAAGCGCTGCTTTGTCAATGATGGTATTTTTGGTCATTGGCTGAATCGGCAAATGTTTCAGTACATTGCTCAGACGCTCTTTATCCAGATAACTTAAAAACAGCTTACCGCTCGACGTACACCATAGTGGAACTTTTGACCCTACAGGCAGATATACTTGCAGGGGCCAGTTGGTTTGTACCCGATCGGTATACAGCATTTCATTGTCTTGTAAAATCGCAATACCACAGGTTTCACCAATTTGATCCGACAGTTTTTGTAAAATCGCCAATCGTTCAATTTTTTTAGGTTCCTGATTCCATGAACTGACCAGTAAGGCATGAGTGCGTTGCCCAACAACATACCCGCCATAGGTATCGAGTTTAATGAATCCTTCTTTTTCTAAGGTCTGCAATAAACGATGAATACTTGGTTTGGGAATATCAAGGGCAATAGCTAAATCGAGAGGAGTAGGAGGATGTTGTGCTGTTGCAATGGCCTCGATAATTTCGAGTACACGCGTAATAGATGAGCCTTTTTTCTTAATTTGATCCGCCACTGGTCTTGCCTTATCTTAAAATTGAATGCTAAAAAAAGCCGTATATTTTGCAATATACAGCTTTGAAAATGCTGAGCAAACTAAAATTTACACGGTAAAATCTTCACCTAAATAAACTTCACGCACTGTAGCATTTTCCAGAATTTCTTGGGCTGTACCTTCTGCAATTACAGCACCTTCACTAACAATATAAGCCTTTTCGCAAATCGCCAGTGTTTCACGTACGTTATGGTCAGTAATTAACACACCAATACCGCGGTTTTTCAAGTTCTGAATAATCTCTTTAATGTCGCCTACCGAAATTGGGTCAACCCCTGCAAACGGTTCATCGAGCAACATAAATTTAGGGTTGGCGGCCAAAGCACGGGCAATTTCTGCACGACGACGTTCACCACCTGATACACTCATACCTAAAGAATCTTTAATGTGGCTGATTTTAAAGTCATCCAGCAATTCTTTCAGGCGTTGTTCACGTTGGGCTTTGTTTAATTCTTTACGAGTTTCCAAAATTGCCATGATATTTTCAGCAATAGTTAGTTTTCGGAAAATCGAAGCTTCTTGTGGTAAGTAGCCAATGCCTTTGCGGGCACGTTCATGCATGGCAAAGTGTGACAGATCTTGATCATCAAGATAAATTTCACCTTTATCCATACGTACAAGACCCACCACCATGTAGAAACTGGTGGTTTTACCTGCACCGTTTGGACCTAGCAAACCCACAATTTGACCACTGTGCATTTCAAAAGAAACGTCTTTAACTACCCAGCGCTTGCTATAGTTTTTGGCAAGATGATGGATACGGAGCGTTTGTGGCTGATTGATGAAGACATCACTCATTTACTTTTTGCTCCTGGAGCAGACTGTGAAGAGTTTGGTGGAATCACAATCTGAACACGACCTTTATTTTGACCTGGGCTAGTCGAAGTTGCTGCACCACCTGATGAACTGCCTACAGCTTCAATATCGCCTTTATTCATGCTGTAACGTAGGGTTGCACCACGTACACTTGCACCATCCTGATTGACATAGGCATTACCATTTAAGGTTAAAATTCCTGTGTCTGCATTGTAGATAATCTTTTGTCCTTCGCCACGAGCAAAACCTTTGTTTGGATCGGTTTTTTGCTGGAAGCGAGCAGGGTGTCCATTAGCTGTTACTGTGCTGATTTGACGATTTTTGTTGAGCTGTGCAGTGACTGAATCAGCTTGTAACTTCATAGAGCCTTGTTCAATAACCACATTACCTGAATAGGTGGTATAACCAGTTTTATCATTATAAGTTGCACGATCGGCAACAAGAGAAATGGGCTGGTTACGGTCAGTGGGTAGTGCAAAGGCTGACATTGCCGTGCAAGACAGGGCTCCTAAAATGACAACATTGAAGACCGTTTTAACATGTGAATGTTTAGGATTTAGGAGCATAGTTTCCTCTAATATTGAAAAACTCGTATTGTCCTGAGTTTAAGTCGGCTTTTAGGCCATGACTTATAAACTGACTCTGTGCAGAATCGACAGTCACCATATGTGTGGTTTCAAGCTGTCGGGTTTTTGGATAGCCAGTCAATTGATCAGTCCGTAGCGTCATCACGCCTTGAGCGGTATTTTTGTGGGCAACCACATTACCAGATAATATTACTTTCTGATTGTCATCGTAGCCATCGGCACGAGATGCAGTATAGGTTGCATCGATTTTACCATGACTATATGTTGTCGCATTGAAGTTATATAACTGAGATGTATTGTTTTGTTTATTTTGTGCCATTTCATCAACCGAGGCGCGTACAGACACATGCCCTTGTTGATCAGTTTGGGTGATTTTTACGTCTTTGGCCGAATAGGTCATATTGCGAGCCGAATCGACATCCAGTTTTTTACTTTTGCCGCTAAAGTAATAGTAACCACCGCTTATGGTGCCAATTACAATCGCTGCGATATATAAAGTTTTAGTATCCATAAGCGTAGTTTATCAAACAATTATCAGTTAATGCGGGACAGCAGTGAATTTTTCAAGAATTCCTCGTAAACCCCTTTTGCCTGTAACAGCATATCGCATACTTCGCGTACAGCACCACGTCCACCCATGGCTTGGGTCACTAAATCTGCACGGCGACGTACTTCAACATGGCCATTTGGAACAGTCACTTTCATGCCTGCAATCGCAAATGCTGACAGGTCTGGCCAGTCATCGCCCATGTATAAACAATCTTGTGGTAATAGGTTAAATTGTGCACATGCTTCACGTAGTGCCATGCCTTTATCTTCACGACCTTGAAAAACCAAGTCAACTTTGAGGTCAGACATACGTTTTTCAACAATATGGCTTTTGCGCCCTGTAATGACAATTACTTTTAAACCAGCCTGTTGTGCCAGTTTCATACCCAAACCATCACGGATATCGAAAGATTTGATTTCATCGCCTGTGTTGGTGAAGGTTACAAAGCCATCACTTAAGATACCATCAACATCTAAAACCAAAGCTTTAATATGGCTGGCTTGTTCTAACAATACATAAGATGCCATGGGTTACGCTACTCCAGCTTGAATCAGGTCATGCATACTAATTACACCAATCACTTTATTTTGATCATCTACGACAACAAATTGATTAATTTTTCGATCACGTAATTGCTCTAACGCATCTACTGCACGAGTTTCAGAAGAAATGGTGGCAGGTTTTTTAATCATCACATTTTCGACAGGTAGGTTTACATCAAAGCCTTGCTGTTTATCAATCAAACGACGCAAGTCTCCGTCAGTAAAAATACCCAGTAAAGTATCGTTTTGATCAACGACTGTGGTCAAACCTAAACGTTTATCCGAGATTTCATACAGGACGTGGTTCATTGGGGTGTCTGGAGATACTTTAGGCAGTTCTTCGCCTGTGTGCATGATGTGTTTAACATGCAAAAGTAGGCGCTTGCCTAAAGCCCCTGCAGGATGAGAACGAGCAAAATCATCGGAAGTAAAGCCGCGTGCTTCTAGTAAAGCGACAGCCAAAGCATCGCCCAAAGCTAAAGTCGCTGTGGTACTTGAAGTCGGTGCAAGACCCAGCGGGCAAGCCTCCTGAATGTCACCTAAGGTCAGGGCAACATCGGCATTTTGTGGCATTGGGCCTTTGTTATTGCCACTAATGGTAATGAGCGGTACACCCACATGTTTAATCAGTGGCATGAGCATCATGATTTCATCGCTTTTCCCTGAGTAGGAAATGGCAATCAGCACATCACCTTTGACCAGCATGCCTAAATCGCCATGACCTGCTTCACCAGGATGCATGAAGAAAGATGGTGTACCTGTAGAGGCAAAGGTCGCCGCCATTTTGCGCCCGATATGCCCAGATTTCCCCATGCCTGTAACGACCACACGACCTTTGCACTGTAAAATAATTTCACAGGCCTTGACGAAATGTTCATCAATTTGTGTGGCTAAAACATCTAACGCTTGCTGTTCAATCTTTAAAGTTTCTAGGGCGACTTTTTTAAAATCAATAGGATTCATGATGTGTGGGGAGTTCAAAATTAGCTACCTTACCAAAATACAGCTGGAAAATATATTCAAGGTTTGATTCAACAATAGATCTGATTCTAACATAAATAGGGTGTGTTGACATTTCATCTATGGCCTGCATTGTTGGCGAAAACAACTTAAACCAGATATGACATGAAGGCGATGCTGACACCATTGACAAGTTCCCTAATCTAACCGCAACTTCAGCTTATTTATGTCGATGGTTATCTTATATTTTTTAGGGATAAAACTTTGTGAAATATTGTGCATCAGTTATGATGAGGCATCTTTAGTTTGAACATTTGAAGACTTTATATGCAACCCTTTGTTTTATATAACTCTGAGCAACGTAAAAAAGTTGAATTTGTACCCCGTAAAGCAGGGCATATCGACATGTATGTTTGCGGTATGACCGTCTATGACTATTGTCATATTGGGCATGCTCGAGTCATGGTTGCATTTGATTACATTATTCGTTTTTTACGTAGTCAGGGTTGGAATGTCAAATACGTGCGCAATATCACCGATATTGACGACAAGATTATTAAACGTGCCAATGAAAATGGCGAAAGCATCACCGCATTGACTGATCGCTTTATTCAGGCCATGAATGAAGATGCTGAAAATCTGGGCTGTTTGCATCCAGACGAAGCACCACGTGCGACTGAGTATATTGACCAGATGCAAAGCATGATTGGCAA
This sequence comes from Acinetobacter sp. ANC 4636, assembly GCF_054454555.1. NCBI lineage: Bacteria > Pseudomonadati > Pseudomonadota > Gammaproteobacteria > Moraxellales > Moraxellaceae > Acinetobacter > Acinetobacter sp. ANC 4636. Next base: position 204,655 of record NZ_JBTKVD010000003.1, read on the forward strand.
CTTGGTTGAGAAAGGTGCAGCGTATCCTGCAAGCAATGGCGACGTCTATTTTCAGGTTGAAAAATTTGCCAAATATGGTCGTTTGTCGGGTCGTAAACTGGATGACATGCAAGCGGGCGCTTCAGATCGTGTCGATGTCGAAGTTGAGAAAAAGCACCCATTTGACTTTGTACTTTGGAAACATGCCAAAGCCAATGAACCTGCTTGGGCTTCACCTTGGGGACAGGGTCGTCCAGGCTGGCATATTGAGTGTTCAGCGATGTCAACCTGTTGCTTGGGCAACCATTTTGACATTCACGGTGGTGGTTCAGACTTGATGTTCCCACACCATGAAAATGAAATTGCACAAAGTGAAGCTTCAACAGGCGAACAGTATGTCAACTACTGGATGCATGTCGGCTTTATTAATGTCGATGGCGAAAAAATGTCGAAGTCTTTGGGCAACTTCTTTACCATTCGCGATGTGATGGATAAATTCCATCCTGAAGTGATCCGTTACTTTATTGTGTCTTCACATTACCGCAGCCCAGTCAATTTCTCGGATGTGGCATTAAAAGAAGCGAAAACTACGCTAACCCGTTTCTATCATTCATTTAAAGCCTATCAACAAGTGTATGGCGAAAAGACCGTTGAAACTTTAGATCATGAGTTGGTTGAACGTTTCAATAGTGCAATGCGTGATGATTTCAATACGGCTGAAGCAATTGCCGTGCTGTTTGAAGTTAACAAAGAACTCAACCGTGCAGTGAAAGAAGAAAATGCCGAACAGGCAGCCGTTTATTATTCAACACTGCGTCATCTGACCAATATTTTAGGTTTGGTACAGCACAATGTTGAAGACTTCTTAAAGTCAGATATTGGTCAGGATGCTTTGGGCTTGTCTGAAGAACAAATCGAAGATTTGATTCAGCAACGTCAAGATGCCAAAAAAGCCAAAGACTTTGCCAAAGCTGATGGAATCCGCCAGTCATTGCTAGATCAAGGCGTAGTTTTGGAAGATACCCGTCAGGGTACTGTTTGGCGTCGTGCTGATTAATTAGACACTTGGATGCCAAAAGAGTTGACAGCTTTTTGAAAAACTCTATAATGCGTCCATATTGCGGGAATAGCTCAGTTGGTAGAGCATAACCTTGCCAAGGTTGGGGTCGCGAGTTCGAGTCTCGTTTCCCGCTCCAAAATTTAAAAAGCCTCAAGATTTGATCTTGAGGCTTTTTTTATTGCGTGAAAAAATGAGAGAAGATTTTTCTATCTATGTTGCTGCTGTGTCAGATTGCATGGCACAGGTTGTATTTTTATTCTGATAAATTTGTGTTTCATGTTCCAGCCATTCAATAAATTTTAAAATCAGCGCACTGTTTTGCTGCTCCGAATAAACAAAATAATACGAACGCGAACCCATTAGTTTCAGCTTGGATGCAATGACCAAGTCACCGTTATTCAATTCTTTTTCAAGTAGCATTTGTGGAATCAGTGCAACTCCCATGTGGTGGGTAGCTGCAACGGCAAGCATGGAAAACAGTTCGTGCCGCTGACCATCTGTCGCATACGGGTGATCGTAGCCTGCGGTATGAAACCATTCTTTCCAGATATAAGGTCGTGTGGTTTGTTGTAAAAGTGGCAGTCGGCTGAGCTGTTCGGCACTCAAATCAATGTGTTGAAACTGGTCCAACTGGACTTCTGGGCAATATTTTTGAATGAGCTGTTTCGAACACACAGGAACCACATCTTCTTGCATCAGAAACTGCACTTTTGCACCTGCCCAGTTTTCGACCTGAGCAGGGGTACCTGCATAAATTGCCGCATCGAAAATATGTTCGCTAAACAAAAAGGGTTTGGTACTGGTTTCAAGGTGGACAGTAATTTCAGGATAGATCTGATTGAAACGATATAGTCGCGGTAGTAGCCAGCGTGTGGCAAAGGTGGGCACAACACCGAGTTTCAACGTGCCACCAAGCCCTTTATGCGACATCAGATCTATAGTGCTTTGTTCAATGCTCAATAAAGAAGACTTGATACTTTTAAAATATTGCTCACCTGCCAGCGTCAATTCAACACCGTGACGGGTACGATGAAACAAGGCAAGGTTGAGAAATTCTTCTAATTGCTGGATTTGTCTGGAAACTGCACTTTGGGTAATGCACAGTTCCTGCGCCGCGTAAGTATAACTTTTATGTTTGGCAGCAGATTCAAAGCAAATCAGTGACTGTAAAGATGGAATCATCCGACGCATATCACGATCCTTGTCATATCGGTGGATTTTTAGATTGAGGTATTTAGAAATAACATAGATTAGCGTTAAAAATAAAATCTTCGTTCTATAAAAATAGAAAAATTACTGAATTTAAATGCTCTTTTCTTAATCACCTTAACCCGATAAGTCGTGTTTAAAAAATTAGATATACGAAAATCTTATCTGTATTGTTTGAGCTAAAATCTTTTTAATATTATGTTTTTAAATTGTTTTTATAAAAATAATCTTGAGCGAGTTTTGTAGAGAGTATCCTCACAATATATTTTGAGTGCCTAAGTAGGTTGTCTTTACACGGCTGTGCCACTCATCCTGAAATATGAGTCAAAACGAGAAGGCTTCATCATCACATTCATGCTTTGAGTAAGCATTTTCATTGAGATTAGATTCGCTAAGATATGCGTAAACCGCATGACTGTATGAGAAATAATCGTTTGCCGTCTAAACTGACTGATCGTAGCATGAAGGAAAAGACAAACCAGAAAAGGCTAGGGAAGCGATGAATCAAATGGTCGAGAAAACAAAAAAATCTGCACGTGTTCAATTTAACTGGGAAGATCCATTTTTACTGGAGCAACAACTGGCTGAAGAAGAACGCATGATTCGTGATGCAGCGGCAGCGTACTGTCAGGATAAACTCATGCCACGTGTGCTGGAACAATTCCGCCATGAAACCACAGATCCGCGTATTTTTCGTGAAATGGGCGAGTTGGGTCTGCTTGGGCCGACCATTCCTGAACAATATGGCGGTGCAGGGCTCAATTATGTCAGCTATGGTCTGATTGCCCGTGAAATCGAGCGCGTTGATTCGGGTTACCGCTCTATGGCAAGCGTGCAAAGTTCCTTGGTGATGGTGCCGATTAATGAATTTGGAACTGAGCAGCAAAAACAGAAATATCTGCCGAAACTGGCGACAGGTGAATACATTGGCTGTTTTGGCTTAACTGAACCAGATCACGGTTCAGACCCTGCAGGCATGTTGGCGCGTGCCAAAAAAGTGGCTGGTGGTTATCGCCTTACAGGCTCAAAAATGTGGATTACCAATAGCCCGATTGCCGATGTATTTGTGGTTTGGGCAAAAGAAGTGTCGGCAGAAGGTCATGTCGGTGATATCCGCGGTTTTATTCTGGAAAAAGGCTGGGAGGGATTATCTGCTCCTGCAATTCACGGCAAGGTTGGCTTGCGTGCTTCCATTACAGGGGAAATTGTCATGGATGGCGTATTTGTTCCTGAAGAAAATGCTTTCCCTGAAGTGCGTGGTTTAAAAGGTCCATTTACCTGTTTGAATAGTGCGCGTTACGGCATTGCTTGGGGTGCGATGGGTGCCGCAGAATTTTGCTGGCATACCGCACGTCAATACACTTTAGACCGCCATCAGTTTGGTCGTCCTTTAGCTGCCAATCAGCTGATTCAGAAAAAACTGGCTGATATGCAAACCGAAATTGCACTTGGCTTACAGATTGCCTTGCGTTTTGGACGCATGAAAGATGAAGGTCTTGCGGCAGTCGAAGGTACATCCTTAATTAAACGCAATAACTGTGGTAAGGCACTGGACATTGCCCGTCTAGCCCGCGACATGTTGGGTGGCAACGGGATTAGTGATGAATTTGGCATTGCCCGTCATTTGGTCAATCTGGAAGTCGTGAACACTTATGAAGGCACACATGACATTCATGCCTTGATTTTGGGGCGTGCACAAACAGGCATCGCTGCATTTGCCAACTAGATAACCCCTTTTTATTTGAAAATTCTTGGAGATGCTCGTCATGGGCATCTTGAGGAGACATTTGTTTTTAAAATCTAAACAAAGCATAGTCAGGGATTCATCACGGAGAGGCGGTATGCAGAAAAACGTTTTGCCAAGCAATAGGGATACAACAAAAACAGGCACAGCGATTTTCACATGACCTGCAGATGAATGACCGAGACTCATTTGGGAAAATGAGGTGTCAAGATGAACAATGATGTTCAAGCGGTTGTTACAGATTTACCCCGTTCGTTACCGACAAATATTGGAACATACGAACAAATTACCTCGAATACTTGGAAATGGGCGTTACTGTTTGCCTACTTTGCCATGGTGGTGGACGGCATCGATATCATGTTGCTGTCCTATAGCTTAACCAGTCTAAAAACCGCATTTGGCTTATCGACCCTTCAGGCAGGTGCGCTCGGCAGTGCATCTCTGGCGGGTATGGGGATTGGCGGCATATTGGGTGGCTGGGCATGTGATAAGTTTGGTCGGGTCAGAACGATTGCCCACTCGGTGACTTTCTTTTCCGTGGCGACCTGTTTACTCGGTTTTACCCAAACTTTTGAGCAGTTCATGGCACTTAGGTTTATTGGTGCGTTGGGAATCGGGGCGCTATATATGGCATGCAATACCCTGATGGCAGAATATGTTCCAACCAGTTACCGCACAACTGTACTGGGCACTTTACAGACAGGACAAACCGTAGGGTATATCGTTGCAACGATTTTGGCAGGGGCAATTATTCCTGAGCATGGTTGGCGTGTTTTGTTTTTCATTACTGTTATTCCTGCCGCGATCAATATTTTTCTACGACGTTTTGTTCCTGAACCGAAGTCATGGCAACTGACCAAAATCCAGTCATTAAGCGCAGAAAAAACAACAATTCAAATAGAAACACCACAAACCAATAATCGCAGCATTTATCAGCAGATTTTTACCAATCTAAAACACCGCAAAATGTTCCTGCTCTGGATGACCACCGCCTTTTTTCTACAGTTCGGTTATTACGGTATCAATAACTGGATGCCAAGTTATCTGGAAACCGAATTGCATATGAACTTTAAATCCTTGACCAGTTATATGGTGGGTTCATATACCGCGATGATTCTTGGAAAAATTCTGGCAGGTTACCTTGCCGATAAGTTCAATCGCCGTGCAGTGTTCGTCTTTGGAACCTTAGCCAGTGCCATTTTTCTGCCTGTGATTATCTTCTTCAATACGCCAGATAACATTTTATATTTGCTGATTACCTTTGGTTTTCTGTATGGCATTCCATACGGAGTCAACGCAACTTATATGGCGGAGTCTTTCTCGACCGATGTACGTGGAACAGCAATTGGTGGTGCTTACAATATTGGGCGTGTCGGAGCAGCCATCGCGCCTGCAACCATCGGCTTTTTGGCGTCGGGTGGCACATTTGCCAGTGCGTTTATTGTCATGGGGACTGCATATTTTATCGCAGGGGTTTTACCTGGAATTTTTATCCGTGATCGCCAGTACGATCCGCAAAAATCATAAGAACTGTAAAAGATGGCATCAAAAAACGGATGCCATCTCTATCATGAAAAGGATGAGTGTATGGGTGCATTAACAGGATTACGTGTGCTGGATTTGAGTCGGGTGCTGGCTGGCCCTTGGTGTGGTCAGATTCTGGCAGATTTGGGTGCAGAAGTGATCAAGATTGAACGTCCCAAACTCGGGGATGATACCCGTATGTGGGGGCCGCCGTGGATGCCCGATGAACAGGGGGATGCCACCCGAGAAGCGGGTTATTATCAGTCGGCAAACCGCAATAAATATTCGGTGGCAGTCGATATTGCTTCACCTGAAGGTCAATTGTTGATTCAGGACATGGTTAGGGATGCTGATGTACTGATTGAAAACTATAAGGCAGGCTCTTTAGCCAAATATGGTTTGGACTATGTCAGCCTGAGCAAGATCAACCTAAGACTGGTGTATTGCTCGATTACTGGCTTTGGACAGACAGGGCCACGTGCGGCAGAACCTGGGTATGACTTTATTATTCAGGGTATGGCTGGGCTGATGAGTATTACGGGTGAGCCAGAAAACGTGCCGCAAAAAGTCGGGGTTGCAGTGACCGATTTGCAAACGGGGCTGTATGCCACCATTGCGATACAGGCAGCACTATGGTCACGCTTAAGTACAGGCAAAGGGCAACATATTGATCTGTCACTGCTCGATGTTCAGGTTGCAGGTTTGGCCAATCAGGGCATGAACTATCTGCTGACTGAAAAATCACCTGTCCGTATGGGCAATACTCACCCCAATATTGTGCCGTACCAAACATTTAAGGCAAAAGATAAAGACTTTATTATTGCCTGTGGTAACGATAAACAGTTTAAAGATCTATGTATGGCGATTCAGCGAGCAGACCTTTGGGAGCATCCTGATTTTCACTCAAATCAGGATCGGGTTAAACATCGGCATGCCTTGATTCAGCAATTGCAGCAGCACTTTTTAACTCAAAATGCACAATTTTGGGTGGATTGTATCCATGCGAAACAAGTACCTGTGGGCATGATTAATTCCATCGAGGACGCTTTGCAAGAACCACAGATACAGGCACGTAACATGCTTGTGAATGTGCCACATCCGCAAAATTCGGATTTTAAAATGATTGCATCGCCAATTAAATTGTCAGGCACACCGATTGAATACCGTCAAGCACCGCCTCGTTTAGGGGAGCATACTTGGTCTGTACTCAAAAAATATCGCAGTGAAAGCGAATTGCGACAGCTCAAAGCAACAGGGGTGATTGAGGCGTTTGCTGAGCAGGGTGATGTTGTCGGTGTGGAATAAGAGAGAGGAAAAGAGATCATTAGACTTGTTTCATAATTGCTTACACCCTCATTCCCTTGTGGAACAGTGTTCCTCATCCCATAGGGAGAAATAAAAGGGGCTGATGAAAAGAAGTCTATAGACAGGCATTTGGGAGAGACATCATGCCTGTCTGTGATCTAAAAATTATTCTTGTGGCTGCGCATAGTTCATTACAGACAGTAAGCGAATCGGTACCTGAATCAGCTTTTCTGGGCCATGCGGAATTTCACCTTCTAAGGTCAGACAGTCACCTGGCTGCATATGAAATACTTCATGCCCGTGACGATACAACAATTCACCTTCTACTAAATACAACATTTCCGTACCTGGATGGGCAAAAGTCGGGAATTCCTCGCTGGCATCATCCATGCTGACCAGATACGCCTCAAAGTTTTTACGTGGACCACGTGAATGGGTGATTAAACGATAGGTATGACCTTTTTCCGTACCACGGCGAACCACTTCCATACCATCGCCCGACTTGACTAGCATGGCGTGACTTTCTTGCTGGTCGTATTGGCTAAATAACGTCGACATCGGAATGCCCAACACTTCACACAGGCGGCTCAGGGTTTCTAAACTGGTCGAGACTTGAGCATTTTCAATTTTGCTGAGCATGCCCTGACTGATTCCTGCGATTTGTGCTACTTCAGACAATTTCAAACCTTGTTCTTGACGATGGCGTTTGATTTGAATGCCGATATATTGTTCGAGTTTTAAACTATTTTTACTTTGTCTCATTCTGGTTCATTCCTGCACTATTTCGATACCAATATTGCCTTCTAGTTTACTGCAAAGCGCAAACGAACTTTGTCAAAACATAAAATTCCTATTGAGAAATATATATTCTTGTTGGAAATATAGTCGATTTTTACCAATAAATCACAATTTTTTTTAATGGCTGCAAAGTTGGCAAGGGATTTGCTTTCTTATTAGGAAAGAAAATTTCTTGAATGGAATTTTTAAAACCATGTAAGCACAGAAAGATGCATTTTCTGCACCACATTTAGTTTTTGTCATATGGGAGTATGCCAAATGTTGCAGCAAGCCGTAACGGAGATGTTTGATCAACATCAACTCACCAAAAAACCGATGTATCGTCCAGAGGTTCAACAGGTGATTGATCAGTACCAATTAAAATATGTATTGGCACAGTTTGTCGATATTCATGGTGCTGCAAAAACCAAATCTGTACCCATTTCTGGACTAAAGGCAATCGAGAAAGATGGCGTTGGTTTCGCAGGTTTTGCCATCTCGGGCATGGGGATGCAGCCTCACGGTCCGGATTTCATGGTAAAAGGCGATTTGTCGAGCTTGACCCCAGTGCCTTGGCAACCTGGTTATGGTCGTGTGGTCTGTGAAGGTCATGTCAACGGTCAGCCACATCCTTACGATTCGCGCTATGTGCTCCGTAAACAAGTTGAGCGTTTAAGTGCTAAAGGCTGGACGCTCAATACAGGTTTAGAGCCAGAGTTTAGCCTGTTTCGCCGTGCGGAAGATGGTTCACTGAAAATGGTGGATGACTCGGACAACCTCGACAAACCTTGCTATGACTATAAAGGCTTATCGCGTTCACGTGAGTTTTTAGAGCGCTTAACCGAAGCCTTGATTCCTGTCGGTTTCGACATTTACCAGATTGACCATGAAGATGCCAACGGTCAGTTTGAAATTAACTATACCTACAGCGATGCCATGAATTCGGCAGACATGTTTACTTTCTTCCGTATGGCAGCAGGTGAAATTGCCAACGATCTGGGCATGATCTGCTCGTTTATGCCAAAACCTGATCCAAAACGTGCGGGTAACGGCATGCATTTCCATCTGTCCATCGGCAGTGAAGAATCTAGCAACCTGTTCCATGACCCAAGTGACCCAAGCGGTATGGGCTTATCCAAAATGGCCTATCACTTTATTGCGGGTTTACTTGAACATGGCCCAGCACTCTGTGCTTTCTGTGCACCAACCGTGAACTCGTATAAACGCCTTGTGGTGGGTCGTTCATTGTCTGGTTCGACATGGGCACCTGCATTTATTGCTTATGGTTCCAACAACCGTTCAGCCATGGTGCGTATTCCTTATGGTCGTATTGAACTGCGCCTTCCAGATGCAGGTTGTAATCCTTACTTGGTGTCAGCCGCGATTATTGCTGCGGGGCTAGATGGTATTGAACGTGAACTGACTCCACCCGCAGCCTGCAATGAAAATCTGTACAGCCTCGGACTGGAAGAGATTGCTGCACGTGGCATAGAAACTTTGCCACAGTCACTCAAAGAAGCGGTTGAAGCACTCAAAGCCGACCCACTGTTCCGAGAAAAAATGGGTGCAGAAATCGTGGATGAGTTTATCAATCAAAAAAGCATGGAATGGGTGGAATACAGTCGACATGTGTCTGACTGGGAAATCCAGCGTTATACCGAATTTTTCTAAATTTAAGATAAATCAACAGAATTGAATCTATTGGAGTAAGCATTATGTGTGGCATTGTCGGACTTTACTTAAAAAACCCTGCACTTGAATCTCAACTGGGCAAACTGTTTGAACCGATGCTTGAAGCGATGACTGGACGCGGGCCAGACAGCGCAGGCTTTGCAATCTATGGCGATGAGGTGCAAGATGGCTGGGTCAAACTGACCTTGCAAACTACCGATGAAAACTTTAACTGGCAAGCATTTGCAGAAAAACTGCAAGCCAAACTCGGTACAGGGTTTGACTGGTTCCAAAACGCAACGGCAGCCGTGCTTAAAGTCGAAGCAGATGAAACGACTGTTCGTGCAGCAATCACTGAGCTTGTGCCTGAACTGAAAATCATGAGTGTCGGACAAAGCATTGAAATTTTAAAAGGCATGGGCTTGCCTGTGGAAATTTCTGAACGCTTTGGCTTGGCCAACATGAAAGGCAGTCACATTATCGGGCATACCCGTATGGCAACCGAAAGCGCGGTCACTATGGAAGGCAGTCATCCATTCTCAACAGGTGCAGATCTTTGCCTTGTGCATAACGGTTCATTGTCCAACCATGCGCGTTTACGTCAGGAATTGAAACGCCAAGGTATTCATTTTGAGACTGACAATGACACAGAGGTGGCTGCGGGCTATCTCGCTTGGCGCTTACAAGAAGGCGATAACCTCGAACAGGCACTCAATCATGCCCTCGATGATTTGGATGGTTTCTTTACCTTTGCAATTGGTACACGCGATGGTTTTGCCGTGATTCGTGATCCGATTGCCTGCAAGCCCGCAGTTCTGGCAGAAACCGATGACTATGTGGCAATGGCGTCTGAATATCAGGCACTGGCTTCACTACCAAACATCGACAAAGCCAAAGTCTGGGAACCAGAACCAGCAACTTTATATGTATGGGAACGCTCAGCAGCCAAGACTGGCGAAGCAGCATAAAGACCAAAACAATTAGAGGAATCAACAAGATGAATAGCACAGTATTGGCAGACAAAATCGAATTAAAAGACACTTTTGACCTGAGCGTGGACAGCATTCGCGAACTGAATCAGGCATTACATACCCCTGAATTGGTTGCTGCAATTCCTGCATGGACTGTGCAGAATCCAGCAGGTCAGCACAATATCGCAGTCGGTATGAAAGCCCCTGTACAAGTCACCATTGACGGTCACGCAGGTTATTACTGCGCAGGGATGAACCAAGAAGCTGATGTAATCGTAAACGGAAACGTCGGTGTAGGCGTTGCGGAAAACATGATGTCGGGTTCAGTCCGCATCAAGGGCAATGCGTCACAAGCAGCAGGGGCAACAGCACATGGTGGTTTGTTGGTGATCGATGGTGATGCGGGCGCGCGTTGTGGTATTTCCATGAAAGGTGTGGATATTGTGGTGGGTGGCAGCATTGGACACATGAGCTGCTTTATGGGACAAGCAGGACGCTTGGTGGTGTGTGGTGATGCAGGTGATGCATTGGGCGACTCACTTTATGAAGTGCGTATTTATGTCAAAGGCACAGTGAAATCTTTGGGTTCAGACTGTATTGAAAAAGAAATGCGTCCAGAACACATTGCCGAGTTGGCAGAGCTGCTAGAGCAGGCAGGGTTTGATGAAGATCCAACTGCATTTAAACGCTATGGTTCGGCGCGCCAACTGTACAACTTCAAAGTCGACAACGCATCTGCTTACTAAACCCAACGTGGCTCGGAGATTTTAATCATGACTCAATCTACTACTCAATTTGAACCAGTATTACGCGAATCTGCGACATTTGACCGTTTAACGATTCAGGAAATTCAACGTGCTGCCTCTACAGGGATTTATGATATCCGTGGTGGTGGAACCAAACGCAAATTGCCACACTTCGATGACTTGTTATTGCTCGGTGCGAGCATGTCACGTTATCCGCTTGAAGGTTATCGTGAAAAATGCGGAACAGATGTGGTGCTTGGCACACGTTTTGCCAAAAAACCGATTCACCTGAAAGTGCCTGTGACTATTGCGGGAATGAGCTTTGGTGCTTTATCTGCCAATGCCAAAGAAGCGTTGGGACGTGGTGCAACCATGGTGGGTACATCAACCACAACAGGTGACGGTGGTATGACCCCTGAAGAACGCGGTCATTCGCAAACTTTGGTGTATCAATACCTGCCTTCACGCTATGGCATGAACCCAGACGACTTGCGCAAAGCCGATGCGATTGAAATTGTACTCGGCCAAGGTGCAAAACCAGGGGGGGGCGGTATGCTATTAGGTATGAAAGTCACTGAGCGTGTTGCTGGTATGCGTACATTACCCGTCGGTGTGGATCAACGTAGTGCCTGTCGTCACCCTGACTGGACAGGCCCAGATGACCTTGCGATTAAAATTGCAGAAATCCGTGAAATTACTGACTGGGAAAAACCGATCTATGTGAAAATCGGGGCAAGCCGTCCGTATTACGATGTCAAACTTGCGGTGAAAGCAGGCGCAGACGTGATTGTACTGGATGGTATGCAAGGTGGTACGGCAGCAACTCAGGAAGTGTTTATTGAACATGTCGGAATTCCAATTTTACCTGCAATTCCACAAGCGATTCAGGCACTTCAGGAAATGGGCATGCACCGCAAAGTGCAATTGATCGTCTCAGGCGGGATTCGTACAGGGGCTGACGTTGCAAAAGCCATGGCACTGGGTGCAGATGCTGTTGCGATTGGGACAGCGGCATTGATTGCGCTCGGCGATAACCATCCACGTTTAAATGAAGATTTGAAAAAAATCGGTTCAGCATCAGGTTATTACGATGACTGGCAAAATGGTCAAGACCCTGCGGGGATTACGACTCAAAACCCTGAATTATCAAAAAATCTTGACCCGATTGAAGGTGGTCGCCACTTGGCAAACTACTTACGTGTGTTAGTACTTGAAGCACAAACCATGGCGCGTGCCTGTGGTAAATCACACTTGCATAACCTTGACCCAGAAGATCTTGTCGCACTGACTGTTGAGGCAGCCGCGATGGCACGTGTGCCATTGGCAGGGACAAATTGGGTACCTGGTCAAGTTCAGTTTTAACTGAGTCTGACCCTAACCATAAAAGCGAGCCATGTGCTCGCTTTTTTTTACAGACTTTTACTGAGTTGATTTGTTATGCTGTTGGAAAATTTATAGTAATAACAAGGAGACTTGGATCATGGACAGCAATAATAAAAAACCTAAACATTCAATTGTTTGGCTCGATAAACCAGAAGCGCATGATTATCCTGCGGCAAGTGCTTATTTATCCTTGATTTTAGATCCTGTACAGGTTGAAAAATTGGTGAGCCGTTTGCAGGCAGAAGACGTGAGCCAGTTTAAAGCCAAAGACATTTTTCGGGCAGCACAACTGCCTTTGCTGGATGAACACAATTTTCATGTGGCAAAGGATTTAAGCAAGATTGAACAAGAAAAAGCACTTTCGCCTTTGCTATTGGTACGTGATGTAGGACTGCGGCATTTGATTATTGCCGATGGTTATCACCGCTTATGTGCCGTCTATCTGCACGATGAAGATGCGCTGATTCCTTGCCAGATTGCTTCGCTCACTGCACAAGATTTGGCAAGCCTATGACTGTGGCTAAAAAAATCCCGATTTTTGATGTGATTGCGGGGTTGTCCATCGCAGGCTTGTTGTTGCCTGAAGCGGTAGCGTATTCCAATATTGCAGGGTTGTCACCGCAAAGTGGTTTGGTGGCGCTGGTACTGGGGTTGGTGCTTTATGGTCTGATTGGGAATAGTCGTTTTGCGATTGTCTCCTCAACGTCATCATCTGCCGCCGTCATCAGTTCAGGTTTAGCCACCATTGTGGTGTTTTCTTCGCCAGAGCGGGCAACTCTGGCGTATGCACTGGTGTTTTTGTCAGGCATTTTACTGGTGATTGCAGGGCTGTTTAAGCTCGGAGAGGTCACGCATTTTATTGCCAAACCTGTGTTAAAAGGGTTCTCCTTTGGCTTGGCACTGAGCATTGTGGTTAAGCAATTACCTGCGGTGATACAGGTGCATCCTGCACATAGCGATTTTTTTCGTCAATTATGGGAAATGCTACAAGGTTATTCGAGCTGGAACTGGCACGCCTTGGTTATGGGGCTGAGTGCATTTTTAATCCTACAGTTTACTCAGCGTTATAAAACCATTCCTGTTGCTTTGTTGCTGATTATTTTAGGTATTGGCCTAAATGTGATGGGATATACCCAAGAATGGGGCGTTCGTTCAGTTGGGCGTTTTGAGTTTGTTTTGCCCAGTGCTAGTTTACCTCATTTGAGTATGAACAGCTGGTTGCAACTGGTCGAAATGGCGCTGGCAGTTGCCCTGATTATTTATGCTGAATCTTATACCTCGATTCGCACCTTTTCGCTGAAATACAATGATCCAAGCGAACCAAACCGAGACCTGATTGCATTGGGTGTCGGCAATATCTGTTCAGGATTGCTAAAAGGTATGGCTGTTGGTGCTGGTTATTCGGCAACTTCAGCCAACGAAGCCGCAGGGGCAAAAAGCAAAAAATCAGCATGGGTGGCAGCGCTGGCTGTGGTGATTTTTCTGCTGTGTTTTCGTCAGTATATTGCCAATATTCCTGAGCCGATTCTTGCCAGTATTGTGATGTATGCGGTGAGTGGGCATATCCGTTTTACACCGTTTAAGCAGTATTTTATTTGGCGTAAAGATCGCTTGTTGTCGATGATTGCGATTTGGGCCGTGATTATTTTTGGAGTGCTCAACGGGTTGATAATTGCGATTATTGTCAGTATTTTGATGATGCTCAAAAGCTATTCGGTTCCTCAAATTGCATGGCTTGGGCGTTTAAATGGCGGGCATGATTTTGTCGACATTGACCGTTTTCCCGAAGCTGTACTGCCTGATGGTATTTTAATTGCGCGACCTGATCACCCAATCTTTTTTGCCAATGCAGAGAAAATTTCGAATGCGATTATACACAAGCTTTCTGAGCAAAATTATCAACATGTGATTTTAAATCTGGAGGAATGTCCGAGTCTGGACAGTACCAGTGTCGAGGAGCTGTTATTGTTGGCTCAGCATTTACAGGATCAGCAAATAGACCTGCAATTGGCGCGGGTACGTCGTTCAGTGGCACAAACCCTAGTCTATGTGAATAGTCCATTATTTCCCCAATCCAGTTATACCGCGCAAAGTGTCGATGATGCTGTACAGCAATATGAATTGAGAGCCGCTTCTGCAACCTGATGCGACTTGATAGATTTCTTTCATCCGTTCTTTTTATTTCTCTCTATGGGAAAAATAAACAGGGTGTAAGCCATGATGAAAGACGTCTATTAACCTGAAGTTAATGTTCTGCATTTCGAGTTTATTGATCAAAAATCCTGAACAGGGTTTTATAGATGAAAACATGAACTGCAGAACAGGACATCGCATGGAAGGCTCGGTACAGCATAAAGATCGAATTTGGAATAAACGCCGTTATGCCAAGCAGATTAAATTGGACTTGGCACGCAAGTTTGCCGATGGTGTGGTGATTCCAACCCAAAATATTGTTCAGGCGCTTGAAACTCTGATTACCCCAGGTGATCGGGTTGTCTTAGAAGGCAACAATCAAAAACAGGCCGACTTTCTTTCACGTGCACTGGCACAAACTAGCCCTGATGTATTGCATGATTTGCACATGATCATGCCGAGCGTAGGTCGCCCAGAACATCTGGATTTATTTGAAAAGGGCATTGCTCGCAAACTGGATTTTTCGTTTGCAGGCACGCAAAGCCTGCGCATTAGTCAGTTGCTTGAAGATGGCTTGCTAGAAATTGGTGCGATTCATACCTATATCGAACTGTATTCACGTTTACTGGTCGACCTGATTCCAAATGTGGTGTTGTCAGCAGGCTTTATGGCAGACCGTCATGGCAACATTTATACAGGCGCAAGTACCGAAGATTCTCCAGCCTTGATTGAACCTGCGGCATTTAGCGATGGCATTGTGATCGTACAGGTCAACAAACTGGTCGATGACGTGACTGACTTACCACGTGTCGATATTCCTGCCTCTTGGGTGGATTTTGTGGTGGTGGCAGATCGTCCATTTTATATTGAACCACTGTTTACCCGTGACCCGAAACACATCAAGCCTGTGCATGTCCTCATGGCAATGATGGCAATTCGCGGCATTTATGAAAAGCATCAGGTGCAATCACTGAATCACGGCATTGGTTTTAATACCGCAGCCATTGAACTGATCTTGCCAACCTATGGCGAATCACTTGGCTTAAAAGGCAAGATTTGCCGTAACTGGACGCTCAATCCGCATCCGACCCTCATTCCTGCGATTGAATC
Organism: Acinetobacter sp. ANC 4636; assembly: GCF_054454555.1. Taxonomy (NCBI): domain Bacteria; kingdom Pseudomonadati; phylum Pseudomonadota; class Gammaproteobacteria; order Moraxellales; family Moraxellaceae; genus Acinetobacter; species Acinetobacter sp. ANC 4636. The sequence continues at coordinate 220,267 of NZ_JBTKVD010000003.1, forward strand.
AGGCTGGGTGGAAAGTGTGCATTGCTTCGGGACTGAACTGGGCATGGAAAAATATGTGGCAGCACGTCCCGATGTGTTCTTTACAGGGCGTGACGGCTCGCTACGCTCCAACCGCATGATGTGTCAGTTGGCAGGGCAATACGCCGTGGATCTGTTTATTGGTGCAACCTTGCAGGTCGATGGGCAAGGGCATTCTTCAACTGTGACCAAGGGGCGTCTGGCAGGTTTTGGCGGCGCACCGAATATGGGGCATGACCCGCGTGGTCGCCGACATAGCACACCTGCATGGCTGGATATGCGCCCTCAAGGGTTAAATGATACTGACACCTATCTGGCACGCGGTAAAAAACTGGTGGTGCAAATGGTGGAAACCTTTCAGGAAGGTGGCAAACCGACCTTTGTTGATGAGCTGGATGCGGTTGATGTGGCGAAAAAAGCAGGTATGCCACTTGCGCCAATCATGATTTATGGTGATGACGTCACGCATTTGCTCACCGAAGAAGGCATTGCCTACTTATATAAAGCCGACAGTCAGCAACAACGTGAAGAAATGATCGCAGCCGTGGCGGGTGTGACCGATATTGGTTTACGTCATGATCCGAAAAATACCGAACGTTTACGCCAAGCAGGCTTGGTGGCATTCCCTGAAGATTTGGGCATTCGCCGTACCGATGCGACCCGTGAACTTTTGGCAGCTAAAAATATTGCCGATTTGGTGACGTGGTCAGATGGTCTGTATGAACCGCCTGCTAAATTTCGGAGTTGGTAAATGAATGCATTTTTTCAACTCAAACCGCAGCATTATCTAGCCGATACGCTGGCTGATTTTGCGGTACAGGCTTTACTGGATGAAGTGCGCTTGTCACCCAAACCTGCGCTGGTCGATGCACGTAGTTCAGGCGCACATCAGGATTTAACCCTGAGCTTGATGGAACAGTCGGCTGAAAGTTTAAGACATATGTTTGTTGCCATGAGCTTGGCAGCAACACAGCATGGTGAAGTTTCACAGGCATTGCGTGAGCAGATTGGACAGCTTGGGCGCGAAGGCGAGCAAATCATGCTGGCGGTGACGGGTGGGGTGAATACCCATCGCGGAGCGATTTGGGCGCTCGGTTTACTGGTGACAGCAGCAACTTTGTCGCCACAAGGAACATCAGCGGAAGGCATCTGTTTTTGTGCAGGGCAAATTGCACAACTTGAAGACCGAGCTGTAACAGCAAAAGTGACACCGAGTCATGGGCAAATGGTGTTGCAAAAACATGGCAAGCAAGGTGCAAAACAGCAAGCTCAACAAGGTTTTCCTGCGATTCGTCAGTATGCTTTACCGCAGCTTCGTCGTACGCGACAGTATTCGATGCGTGAAGAATTTGCCCGTTTAGATGCCTTGCTCGCGATTATGCAGCATCTTGATGATACCTGTGTGCTGTATCGGGCAGGCTTAAATGGCTTAAAGCGTATGCAGCAAGGTGCAGGAAAAGTTTTGGAACTTGGCGGTTATGCCAGTCTGGCTGCGCGTCGTGAACTGCATTTACTGGAAATTGATTTATTGCGTCTGAATGCTTCACCAGGCGGTGCAGCGGATTTATTGGCAGCGACGATATTTGTTGATCGGGTAGAGCGTTATCACGGCGAATAACCCATAAGGATAAAGAACATGGAAATATTGAATTTTGAATTTGCTGCCCAGCGTGTTGCCAAGCAGCGTGCATTGGTCGGTTGTGTCGGTTCAGGCGATTTAGAAATTTTGGTTGAGCCGCATGCAGGTGAGACGCTTAATATTCAAGTCACAACATCGGTTGATGGCAGCCAAGTGCGCTGGAAAAATTTGTTTGAACGGGTGTTTGCCATGCAGCAATTGCCTGCGGTCAACATTGAAATTAATGACTTTGGTGCAACCCCAGGCGTGGTGCGCTTACGTTTAGAGCAAGCTTTGGAGGAAGTGCAACATGACTGATATTCAGGACTTATTACAGCGTAGCAGTTTTATTGAACTCTCAGCGCGTCAGCGTGCGCAAAGCCTGCTTGATCTGCGTTATCGTGAACTGGTCGATCCGTTTGACCGAATGACATCGCCGTGGTTGCCTAAGCAAAATATTGTGCCACAAGCCGATGATGGCGTGGTGGTGATTAAAGGCACCATCCAACAGCAACCTGTGGTGGTGATTGCCATTGAAGGGGCATTTCAGGGCGGCAGTCTTGGTGAAGTGGGCGGTGCAAAAATCGCAGGCGCTTTGGAACTGGCGATTGAAGACAACCGCAAAGGCATTCCAACCGCAGCAGTATTATTGCTCGAAACAGGTGGTGTACGCCTACAGGAAGCGAACCTCGGTTTGGCAGCGATTGCCGAGATCCATGCGGCGATTGTGGAATTACGTCAGTATCAGCCTGTGATTGGGATTGTGGCTGGCAGCGTGGGTTGTTTCGGTGGGATGTCGATTGCCGCAGGTTTATGTAGTTACTTGATTCTGACTCAAGAAGGTCGCTTGGGGTTGAATGGCCCGCAAGTGATTGAGCAGGAAGCAGGCGTGCAAGAATACGATGCCAAAGACCGTCCGTTTATCTGGAGCATTACAGGTGGTACACAACGTTTTGCTTCGGGTCTGGTCGATGCTTTTGTTGAAGATGATGTCGAACAGATTCACCAGCAAGTGCAGCAGTTTTTAAGTGCAGGTTGCCCAGCCGAGCCACGTAGTTCACGTTATGCATGGTTCTTGCAGAAACTTGCACAGGTCGATACCTCTGAACAGATCAGTCCTGAAGCAGTGCAGCAATTATATCAAGGAGAGTCAGCATGAATATGGATGTCAATGCAACGCGCGTTGCAGCCAGAGGTCTAAACTGGTTTAACGCATTAACGGCGGATGCCAGTTTTCAAGCAGTATCTGACTTTCCTGCATCGTTAAAAGTTGCGGATGGTGAGCTGAATGGTTATCCCGTGCGGGTGATTGCAGTGGTTGTGGACACTAACAATCATTTCCCACGTGCACAGCAGGGCGAAGTTGGTTTACTTGAAGGCTGGTCATTGGCGAAAGCGGTCGATCAAGTGATTCAGGCAGATGCTAACCAAACGCAGAAACGCGCAATTTTATGTGTGGTTGATGTGCCAAGTCAGGCTTATGGCCGTCGTGAAGAAGTTTTAGGGATTCATCAGGCATTGGCTGCTGCGGCAGATCGTTATATCACGGCACGTTTGGCGGGACATCCTGTGATTAGCCTGTTGGTCGGTAAAGCCATGTCAGGTGCATTTTTGGCGCATGGTTATCAAGCCAATCGTTTGATTGCGCTGGATGATGCTGGAGTAATGGTACATGCCATGGGCAAGGAATCCGCTGCACGTGTTACTTTGCGTAGTGTCGAAGAACTAGAGCAGTTAGCGGCAAAAGTTGCGCCAATGGCGTATGACATTCAGAGTTATAACAGTTTGGGCTTACTGGCAGAGATTTTACAGGTACAGAATATTGCACACCCGCAAGCTGAAGATGTGCAGTTGATTCAGCAGCATGTGGCAGCCACGTTGCAGGACATTTTGCAAAGCCAAGACCGAAGTTTATCTTCACGTTTTCATGGTGCAAATCGTCAGGCATCGCAAAAAGTACGTGCCTTGCTGCGTGAACAATGGTCACGCGAGCAATCTGCATGATCAGCGCACCACAAGCCCATGACCTGCTTTGGGGAATGCCACTCAGCGCACTTCCAGAGCAAGCTCCTGATTGGGCATGGCAGGCAATTGCTGCGGGGCAACCTGTAGTGGTACGTCGTGCTGTAACCGAGTCTGATCAGATTGCTGTGGGAATTCGTGGTGCACAGCGTCAGCAACGTTTTGCGTGTCTGATGCCAAAAATGCCCATTCAGCGCATGGTGAAACCTGAACAGTTGATTGAAATCAATGCTGAATTATTTCCGATGATTGCGGAAAAAATCCAGCCAATTTTTCAGGTGTTACAGGCAACAAGCTGGACGTGGGGCATTACAGGCAGCACAGGATTTGAGTTGGCAACAGGTCTGCAGGTGACGCATGCCAACAGCGATCTAGATCTGTTGATTCGCATGCCAAACGAGTTTCCTAAAACAGAGGCAAAAGCGTTATTGGTGGCTTTGCAACAGTCATTGGTACGAGTCGATGTGCAATTGCAAACCCCATACGGTGGTGTGGCATTGGCAGACTGGGCAAATAGCCGACATCAGGTGCTCTTGAAACGTGCAGAAGGTGCGGTGTTGGTGGATAACCCTTGGGTGATGCGAGAGGTTTACGCATGAGTTCATTGTGGGTCTATCCAGGACAGGGCGTACAAAAGCCGAATATGCTGCACGACTTGCCACAAAATGATGTGACGCAGCGCTATTTAGACCGAGCTTCACAAGCGTTGGGACAAGATGTTTTAACCTTGGATACGCCAGAAGCCTTGCAATCGACCCGAGCTGTACAACTGTGTTTATTGATTGCTGGTGTGGTGAGTTCGCAGCAACTATTGCAGAAGCAGTTCAAACCTGATTATGTGGCAGGGCTGTCAATCGGTGCATGGGCAGCGGCAGTGGTTGCTGAGGTGTTGAGTTTTGAAGATGCAGTCAGACTGGTGGCGCTACGGGGCGAGCTGATGCAGACTGCGTATCCAACAGATTATGGTATGACTGCCATCATCGGTGCGAGTCGGACTCAGGTGGAACACTGGGTGGCTCAAGTGCAGCAACAGGCAGGGCAGGTCTATATTGCCAATATCAATGCGGCAAACCAGATCGTGATTTCGGGTGCAGACACTGCCATGCAAGATGTCGTGAGTTTGGCTCAGCAGCAAGGTGTTTTGGCAAAACGTTTACAGGTCAGTGTGCCATCACACTGTGAATTATTGAAACAGCAAGCGCAGACTTTGGCGCAAGCGATGCAAGAGGTTGAGTTTAAAACAGCAAAGATTCGATATTTGAGTAGTAGTACCGCGCGTTTGATGATGAGCGCTTCACAGATTCGTCAGGATTTGGCAGGCAATATGGCGTGTATCGTGGAATGGGAAAGCACGATACAAGCGGCATGGGAACGTGGTGTTCGGCTGCAACTGGAGTTGCTGCCTGGCACGGTGCTCACAGGGCTTGCCCGTCGTATATTTAAAGAAGGTTCGGTCATGGCGTTTCAAGGAACGCGTCTCGACAATATCATGATTGCAATGCAACAGCAGAAAGAGAGCGTTTAACAGCACTTTTTGCACAAAGATACATGAATTTCCAAGGATATGAGGAAAATACAATGATTATTTATGGAGTTGGAATACTCGCACTTTGCACACTGGTCGGTACGATAGTCGGTGATCTTCTGGGTGTTCTATTAGGTGTTCAATCAAATGTCGGTGGCGTTGGTATTGCCATGATTCTTTTGATTTTCATCCGTTTATGGATGCATAAACGCGGTCTAATGATTCCCGAAACAGAAAAAGGTGTGACCTTCTGGGGCACCATGTACATTCCTGTCGTAGTGGCAATGGCAGCGCAGCAAAATGTGGTGTCGGCATTGTCGAGTGGTCATTTGGCATTATTTGCAGCAGCTGGATCGGTCGCAGTGTGTACAGTGACTATTGCAGCACTTAGCCGTTATAAAAAAGGTGAACCTCTCCCAAAGGAAAATGAACCAGAGGTGACATTGGCGAACATTGGAGGTAAGGCACATGGTTGATTTATTATTCAAAGATCTTACCCATTTGGGCTTGATTACTGCATTTGCACTGGTTGCCCTCGTGATGTGGCTGTCCACCAAAATCTCAAAATATTTGACCAAAGGTCGTGTGCATGGTTCTGCAATTGCAATTGTGATTGGCTTAATCTTGGCATGGGTCGGTGGAACCATGACAGGTGGGCAAAAAGGACTGACCGATATTGCACTGTTTTCTGGTGTAGGTTTAATGGGCGGTGCAATGTTGCGTGACTTTACCATTGTCGCAACTGCGTTTGAAGTTCAGGCAACTGAAGCCAAGAAAGCAGGATTTATAGGTGTATTTTCACTGTTCTTAGGCACGGTTTTGCCATTCATCGTCGGTTGCAGCTTTGCATGGATTTTTGGCTACCGCGATGCAGTCAGCATTACCACCATTGGTGCAGGTGCAGTGACTTATATTGTTGGACCTGTGACAGGCGCAGCAATTGGTGCATCTTCAGATGTAATGGCATTGTCGATTGCAACAGGTTTGGTTAAAGCGATTTTTGTGATGGTGACAACCCCGATGACAGCCAAATTCATGGGCTTGGATAATCCGCGTTCAGCCATGATTTTTGGTGGATTGGCAGGGACTGTGAGTGGAGTTTCTGCGGGATTGGCAGCAACAGATCGTCGTCTTGTTCCGTACGGCGCATTGACCGCAACATTCCATACAGGTTTGGGCTGTTTGATGGGGCCTTCGATTTTATTCCTGATCGTAAAAATGTTGGTTGGCAGTTAAATCATGAAAGCAGCATGTTGGGCAATAACACTATTGCCCTGATGTTGAATAACTTTGAAATTTGTTGGCAAACATGCGACATTCTGCAATTAACGCGAGTAAATTTGGATCGCGTTCTTTGCTTTTTAAGAACACCAAACCAATATGTTGCTGGATTCTAAAATTTGCTTGTAGTGGAATCAGTTTGACCGAACTTTCATAGACTGCCGAAATTCGTCCTGGTAACAAAGCAAAACCAACGCCTGAGCTGACCATACTAATTAAAGTGAAAATATCACTGACCTGCAAAGCCACTTTCGGCTCAAACCCCGCTTTTTGAAACACCACTTCACTGTCACTATGTGTTGCAAAACCCTTGTTTAAAGTAATAAAGGTTTCTGCTTTGAGTAAACTCAGGTCGATTTCGCTGAGCTGGGCATATTTCGAATCTTTGGGTACAGCGAGAAAAATATCATCCTGAAACATGGGTAAAATTTCAAAATCATTGCTGGCTGTGGTTTCATTCAGCGCCACAATAATCGCGTCAATGTCAGTCTGTTTCAGCTTGGTCACCAAATCCTGATTGGAACTCAGCAAAAGCTGAATATCCAGTTCGCTACGCCGTAATTTTAAACCACTGATCAGGGAAGGAATGGTTTTGACCGTGAGGGAATATAAAGAGCCTAAGCGCAAAACCTTGGCAGCAAAACCTGCGGCTTCACGGGTTTTTTCCACGCTTAGTACCAAGTCAGCCACAATTTTTTGTGCATGTTCTTCAAACACATAAGCACTTTTCAGGGGAATCAGGTTACGCCCTTCATTTTTAAATAACGGACAACGCAGCGCACTTTCTAAAGAATGCAGGGCCTTATGAATACTGACATTACTGACTTGCATTTCATCGGCAGTTTTGGACAAATTGCCATAACGCATAAAGGCAAGGAAAATCTGGATTTTCTTTAAGGTGATTTCATCATCAATCTGCATAATAGAACATCCATATTCTTAAAAATTGGCTCGGTAAATGTGCCAAGCCAATCATATAACAGATTAGATCATTGGTTCAGTAAGTTTGAACCAATCCAGTGTTTAGAAAACTGATACGCGGCACGACCTGAACGCTGCCCACGACCTTGTGACCAGCGTAGGGATTCAGCACGCGCTTCTTCTGTAAATTCAATATTGGCTTTTTTCAGATAATGCTCAACCACTTCCAGATACAGCGCCTGATCCATTGGGTAAAATGACAGCCACAAACCAAAACGGTCAGAGAGTGAAATCTTTTCCTCAATCGCTTCTTGCGGATGTAATTCGGTGTACTGAGGCACATCAACTTTTGTGACAGGCGTATTTTCATGCATGAATTCAGGAAGCAAATGACGACGGTTACTGGTCGCATAGATAATAAAATTGTTATTGCCCGATTGTAGCGAACCATCTAACACACTTTTTAAGCTGCGGTAGTTTTCATCTTCAGCATTAAAGGCAAGGTCGTCACAGTACACGATAAATTTTTCAGGGCGACCTTTGATCAGTTTTTCAATTTCAGGCAAATCTGACAGGTCATCACGTTCAATTTCAATCAGACGTAAGCCCTGATCTGCATATTCGGTCAGCAAGGCACGTACAATCGATGATTTTCCTGTACCGCGTGCGCCTGTGAGCAACACGTCATTGGCAGGTAAGCCTTTGAGAAACTGTAAGGTATTTTGTATGACTTTTTGTTTTTGACGTTCAATGCCTTTTAAGTCTTCCAGATACATTTTTTTAGGTTGAGCAATCGGTTTAAGCTGCTGCTTTTGCCATTTGTAGGCTGGTGCAGAAAAATCGACTTCAGTTTTTACTTCAGGAAGGGCTTGTTGTAACTGTTGTAATACGTAGCCGATACGGTCGAGAAATTCTTGGGGTAAATCGATATGTGCCATAATCTAGGTCTAGTTTGCTGGTTTTTTGTAGGTTTAAGCATAAGACAAAAAACTGTATATTTCACGCACTCCACAAATTAATCGAATTTGCAATTGATCTTGCCACGCCTGTTAAGTTAAGTTGAGAAAAATGGGCGGAAATCGTGAAGGTCAAACAATTGGGAAATATGATGACAAATCTACTCACCAGTAATTCCTATAACTCACACAAAACCGATCGTATTAAAAAATTACAGAAGCAGCTGGGTTCTGCTGAAAGCTACATCGAATGGAAAGAGATTGCCCTACAACTTGATGAGGCTTCTGGTAGCCAGGAGTGGAAATTTGATAATGCATCGCCTTATTTTGATGCAGAAGTAATTTCCCATCGTTTAGTGTTACTGCGCAAATATCGTCAGCAAAACCGTATTAAAGACCTTATTTATATTTTAAGAGAAGGTTTAACGTATGATATTGCCAATATTTGTCATCCAATGCTGTTTGTTGAGTGTTATATCGGCACCAAAAAAATTATTGAAGACTATGTCGACGAAGTCAGTCAGTCATTAGAACATGTTGCTTCAGCACCAAGTGAAATACTGAGCCATGCTGAAAAAATCGAGTTTTTTAAAAATTGCGAAACGGCCTATGGTCAGCCTGCATTAATGTTTTCAGGTGGAGCATCTTTGGGCTTGTTTCATACAGGCGTATGTAAAGTGCTTCGCGAACAGGATTTGTTACCGCGTGTCCTTTCTGGCTCAAGTGCTGGGGCAATTATGGCAGCCATGCTGGGCACAGCATTGCCTGAACAGATTGATCAGGTATTAACAGGCGAGCATTTCTTCAGTGAGGCTTTTCATTTTCGGTCGATGTCATCCTTGCTAAAAGATAAAGGTGGCTTTGCCGATGTGCGCTACCTGAAAAAATTCCTGATGGAAAATTTAGGCGATTTAACTTTTGATGAAGCCTATCAGCGTTCGGGTTTAAATATTAATATTGCAATTGCGCCATATGACTCTTCGCAAAGCCCACGTATTTTGAACCGATTTACCTCACCTGACTTACTGGTCTGGAGTGCGGTGTTAGCATCCTGTGCCGTGCCAATCTTATTTCCACCTGTGCATTTGACGGCTAAACGCTACGATGGCGAACATACACCATTTATGTCAAATACCTTTTGGGTTGATGGCAGTATGCGTAGTGATTTTCCACAGGAAAAAATGGTGCGTTTATATAACGTCAATTACACCATTGCCTGTCAGGTTAATCCGCATATTGTGCCATTTATGCAGAGCGACGAATCCCGTTACCGTAAAGACTTACTGAGCTGGCCAGAACGAATTTTACGTCGTCAGGGCAAGGTTTTGGCAAAAGGTATGATGGACTTTACCCGCGAGCGGATTGGGGCAGTGCCACAGGTGCGTCGTTTGCTGGATTATGGTTATGGGATTATTGACCAGCGCTATTATGGTGATGTGAATATCTTTGCCCATTATAATTTCAAGCATTATTTGTATATGTTGCAAAACCCAAAACCGCATTTATTTGCTCAATTGCAAAAAGAAGGGGAGAAAGCAACATGGCCGAAGATCTCTACCATTGAGATGCATGCACGTATTGGTAAAACCATTGAACATGCTTTACATGCAATTATGCGTGCTGAGCAACAGACAAAAGTCATTGCGCCTGTATAAATGTTTGAGTTTGAACGCCCATACTTGATTCAGGATAAAACACCTAGACAAAGTCAGTTATTTGGGCGTCATATTTACCTGCTTGAACAAGCAGGGCAGTATTACTGGCTAAAGTTGCAATTGCCACATGGGCATACACAGTTTCAACAGGGCTTTGCCTGTGAAGTTGAGTGTTATGGTCAGTGGCAAAATCTGCAACCCAGTTTTCTTTTGCCTTATCAATATGCTGCCAAGTTAAATCTGCCCGAACTGCCACAAACTGCGCAGGGATTATTATTGCCCCATGTGCCAGAGGTATTTTCTGCATTAAGTCAATTCACATATATAGACGTTATAAAACGCATTTGTATGGCGCTTGAACAGCTTGATGCGTTACATATGCTAGGTTATGTGCATGGTGATATTAAAGCTGCGCATTTTCGTTACGCTGCCCAGCAGATGTTTTTAATTGATTTTGAACAAACCCGACCAATTCATGAGTCTGGCTCTATATTAAATGCAACGCCACGCTATATGGCACCTGAGCTGTTTCATGCACAACCCAAAACTATTCAGACCGATTTGTATGCTTTGGGTGTTGTACTCTATGAATGGCTGACACAAACCCGTTTGAGTTCAAAAAGTTATCTGGATTGGGCTGTTTTTCATTGCCAGTCTGCCGAATTTAATTTGCCTGAACCTTGGTCTGTTTTGCAACCGTGTTTAGATGGGCTGCTAGCGCGTGATTTTAAGCATAGATTTGTGAGTTCAAAACAAGCAACCCGTTGTTTAGAAACAATAAAATTGTATTAAAAATAGCCGTAAAAGCATTTTTTGTTTGATATTTAAGCGTTTGGGCTATTTTTTGGGAAAAAGGGCTTGTCATCGCCTAAGCTGATCTATAATATACACATCCATCGGGGGCGTGGCGAAATTGGTAGACGCACTGGATTTAGGTTCCAGCGCCGCAAGGTGTAAGAGTTCGAGTCTCTTCGCCCCCACCATTTAAAACTTGAAATGGTTTTAGATTGACAATGCGAAAGCAAAGTCTATAGAGGATTGGTGTAATGGTAGCATGACGGTCTCCAAAACCGTTCGTCAAGGTTCGAGTCCTTGATCCTCTGCCAAAATTTGATGTACCCAAATGGGGGCGTGGCGAAATTGGTAGACGCACTGGATTTAGGTTCCAGCGCCGCAAGGTGTAAGAGTTCGAGTCTCTTCGCCCCCACCATATTTAAAAAGCAAGATATTTCTTGCTTTTTTTGTGTCTGAAAAGACAGATCCAGAGGATTGATGTAATGGTAGCATGACGGTCTCCAAAACCGTTCGTCAAGGTTCGAGTCCTTGATCCTCTGCCAAAAAATTGATGTACCCAAATGGGGGCGTGGCGAAATTGGTAGACGCACTGGATTTAGGTTCCAGCGCCGCAAGGTGTAAGAGTTCGAGTCTCTTCGCCCCCACCATATTTAAAGGCAAGATAGAACATCTTGCTTTTTTTATGCGCATAAAAAAGAGCCCAACAATGAGCCCTTTTTTCGAGAAATCCTTTTCCTCTCTTGTATTATTTTAGCCAATCAGTATAGAACGCAAAATAATTATGCTTTAAGGTGATCTTCAAATTCCTCACCCAATTGCATTGCTAAAGCATTGCCCGATAAATCATACGTCACCAAACCATATTCTTTTTTAAAGCTAAAGGTAAATCCTTTACCATCTGCCAAGTTTTTCACTGAATATCCTAATTTTTCTAACCAAATACGAAAGGCGATCAAATTCTTTGCTTTAACAACTTTTTTCATGGCTAAATCCTCAAAACAAAAACAACAAACAATTTTAATTATTTATAAGGCTGTCTTCAGCTTTTTTAAAGGGGGAATTTATAAATTATTTTGACAACCAACAAAAAAAGATCTGAGTTGCTAAAATAAAGAACAATTTGTGTGCAAATATGTGATTTTTTTTAATCATTTTGCAACTGATATTTTTAATAAAAATTAAAAATATCAGTACCTTATATTTTATTTATTCATTTGGAAGTTGCATGGTCTAGGCTAAAAATCATGATATAAACTATGTAAAAAAATATTACATTAGACCGATTTAAAAATGATCTTTGAGCTCACGCAAGCGCTGAAACTCTTCAACAGAAGATGCCCGTAAAAATGGATTGGTGGCAAGTTCCTGCTCTATGCTACTTGGTAACGTAATTTTGTCTAAATAGCGTAAATGTTCAACGTGATCGGCACGTTGCTGCAAGGCAACATTGTCAGGTTCTACACTCAGTGCAAATTTGGCATTGGCAAGTGTGTATTCGTGAGTGCAGTAGACTTGAGTTTGTGGAGGTAGTGCAGCCAGTCGTTGTAAGGAATGGAACATCTGTTCGTAACTGCCTTCAAACATACGCCCACAGCCCATGGCAAACAAAGTGTCTCCGACAAAGGCTGCATCGAGGTTTTCAACGTAATACACAATATGCCCTAGGGTATGTCCAGGAACTTCAATAATTTCCACTTCAAGATCGTGAAATTTTACTTGGCTATGCTGATCAAGGGGAACACTCAGCATTGGAATTTTACTGAGTTCGGCACGTGGTCCATATACAGGAATTGTGTGTGCCGTAAGCAGTGCAGGAACGCCACCAATATGATCTTTGTGCCAGTGTGTCAGCCAGATTTGACTTGGTTTGAGTTGCTGCTGTGCACAGTAATCAAGTACCAGTTGCCCTTCAGTCGGATCAATAATGATCACTTCGTGCGAAGGTGTATGCTCAATCAGCCAGATATAATTTTTTAAATCATTTTTTACATCAATGACGTGAACTTTGTAGGCTGTCATAGCATGGGTATCCATTTTTATCTTATCTTGTTTTTATTATACGTGAAGATGGGATGCAAGCCGAACTCCAAAAAAGAGTTGGAGATTCGGCATATAAAAAGTGAAATCTAGAGCGTGTTCTCATTTCATTTAATGAGGTAAATTAGCCTATATTTTGTTTAATAAATCAGCAATTTATTTATTAAACATTCAGTTTTAAGCATCTAAATAGTCATTTTTCGAGCTATTTATAAAATGAGGACAGCCCCTAACTATTAATAGTCAGGGTAAGCAACTTTTTTAAGTGCCTGAATGTCAGCATCAGGTGAGCATAACGAAATAAACTCATAACCATACCCACGGAGCAAATGTCCTTTGCGAACGGCAATCCATGTGGTATTTAAACCAAATACATCGGTTTTAATTTGTTTTAAGCGGTAATCACGCTCGCTGTCATATGCCACATCGTTAATAATCCCCACACCCATACCGAGTTCTACATAGGTTTTGATAACATCAGCATCAAGGGCTGACATGACAATATCAACATCAACCTGAGCAGCATCGAAAGCTTGGTCAATTTTAGAACGTCCTGTAAAACCGCCATGATAAGTAATTACAGGGTACTGAGCGACATCTTGTAGCGTAATTTCTTTGAGCTGGGTTAATGGATGGTCAAATGGGGTAATCAGGCTATGTTGCCAGTTATAGTAAGGCACACTTGCCAGATTATCTTCAGCGATCAGCGATTCGGTTGCAATGCCAATATCTGCTTGGCCTTGCAGTAGCATATTGGCAATTTCCGAAGGACTGGCTTGTTGTAAAATCAGGTGAACTTTAGGGAATGCTTGCTTAAACAAATTCACAATTGGTGGTAACACATAACGTGCCTGCGTGTGTGTGGTCGCAATAGTCAATGTACCTTCATCAACTTTGTTAAAGTCATCGGCAAGGCGCTTAATGTTGTCTGCATCAATCAGCATGCGTTCCACAATACCCAGTAAAGCCTGACCTGGTTCAGTTAGTCCAAGTAAGCGTTTGCCTTTACGAATAAAAAGTTGTACACCAAGCTCATCTTCTAAGTCTTTAATATGTTTGCTGACACCTGACTGGGAGGTGTACAGGGCTGCGGAAGCTTCGGTCAAGTTAAAATCTTGACGTACCGTTTCGCGAATAATGCGTAATTGTTGAAAATTCATAATTGCTAACCACTAAAAAATCTTAAATTGGGCAAATTGTTATGCCGCATGATGTTCAAATAAATGTAAATGATTAATTTTCACCCAAACAGGTTGGTTAGGTTGAAAGTTTTGTAGCTTGGCTTGCTCTGCCGTTAATACTGCTTCAATAATCTTGCCTTGTCGATCTTGTAACTCAAGAAAAACTTTACCTGCAACCCAAACTTCACGCACAAAAGTTGCCTGAATAGCATTGTCTACAGCGTGTTGATAGACATTTAACTCATGTGGGCGTGCAAAAGCGATCAGCGAGCCTTGAGGGTGGTGTGAAGCTAAGTGTAGCCGATCTTCACCTAAAATCAGTGTACCTTGCTGATGCTCGCCTTCAAAACGGTTGGCATGCCCCAAGAAATCAAACACAAACGGTGTTGCAGGTTTTTCATACACTTCGCGTGGTGAGCCAATTTGTTCGATATTCCCTTTATTCATCACCACGATTTGATCGGCAACTTCTAAAGCTTCTTCCTGATCATGGGTGACAAAAATCGAGGTGATGTGTAGTTCATCATGCAAATGACGTAACCAGCGACGTAACTCCTTACGAACTTTGGCATCTAAAGCACCAAATGGTTCATCCAGCAATAGCACACGTGGCTCAACTGCAAGTGCGCGGGCTAAAGCAATACGCTGGCGCTGACCACCTGAAAGTTGTGCAGGGTAGCGATCTGCTAAAAAACCGAGCTGCACCAAGTCGAGCAGGGCATTGACTCGTTTTTTAATTTCGCTTTCTGATGGGCGAGTGGCGCGTGGACGCACACGTAGACCAAACGCAACGTTGTCAAATACGCTCATATGGCGAAACAGCGCATAGTGTTGAAATACAAAGCCGACTTGACGCTCACGCACATGGGTATTGGTAGCATCTTGCCCTTCTAAAATGACCTGACCTGCGTCAGCGCTTTCCAAGCCTGCAATAATCCGTAATAAGGTGGTTTTCCCGCAGCCTGAAGGGCCAAGTAGAGCAACCAGTTGACCTTCAGGAAAGTCGAGGCTGATATTGTTTAGCGCATGAAATGCACCAAAGTTTTTTTCAATATTTTTAACTTGAATACTCATGAGGGCACTCCAAAAATTAATTCGTTTTGTCTAACTGCGCGTTGTGTTTTTCCTGACGTACTTCCACCCATGTTTTAATGATCAGGGTGATAATTGCCAGAAATGCCAGTAACGATGCCACTGCAAAGGCTGCGCTATAACTGTATTCGTTGTAGAGAATTTCAACATGTAACGGCAGGGTATTGGTTTCACCGCGAATATGCCCCGACACTACAGATACTGCACCAAATTCGCCCATTGCCCGTGCATTACACAGAATCACACCATAGAGCAAACCCCATTTAATATTCGGCAGGGTGATTTTCCAGAATGTCTGCCATCCCGATGCTCCGAGTAAAATCGCAGCTTCTTCTTCTTCGTTGCCTTGCGCTTGCATTAGTGGAATTAATTCACGGGCAACAAAGGGCACAGTAATAAACACGGTGGCTAAAATAATGGCAGGAACAGCATATAAAATTTTAATGTCATGCTCTTGCAACCATTCACCCGCCCAACCTTGTGTTCCAAAAATCAGGACCAGCATTAGACCTGCAATCACGGGAGATACTGAAAATGGCATATCAATAATTGTGGTTAAAATCGTTTTGCCTTTAAACTGAAACTTGGCCACTGCCCAAGCTGCAGCAACACCAAATACTACGTTAATCGGTACGGCAACTACGGCAGTGAGTAAAGTTAGCTTTGCCGCAGACAGAGTATCTGGATCAACCAAGGCTTGCAGATACACATTGACCCCTTGGTGAAATGCTTCTACAAAGACCAAGATCAGCGGTAAAATTAGTAAACCCAAAAAGCTGATCAGGGCAATACTCAGTAACAGGTAACGCACCCAGACTGGTTCACGAGTTGCATCACGTTTTTGCAATTGTGCTGCATAGTTTTGGCTATTGCTTAGTGTGCTCATGACGCTACTCTCCCTGTACGACGTGTTGCCCATGCTTGCAAAATATTAATCAGAAATAAAATCGCGAAGGAAATCAGAAGCATGATCACTGCAATGGTGGTTGCTGCTGCATAATCGTATTCTTCTAAGCGAGAAATGATCATGAGTGGCGCAATTTCGGTTTTAAATGGCTGGTTCCCTGCGATAAAAATAACAGAGCCGTATTCACCTACACCACGTGCAAACGCCAAAGCAAAACCTGTAAAGATGGCAGGGAGAACGATGGGGAAAATCACATGGCGAATGGTTTGCCAGCGATTTGCACCAAGTGCTGAAGCCGCTTCTTCAAGTTCGGTTTCCAGATCACTCAGTACAGGCTGAACTGTACGTACCACAAAAGGCAAGCCAATAAATACCAGTGCAAGGGTAATACCAAGTGGAGTGTAGGCAACTTTAATTCCCAGTGGTTCTAGATACTGACCGATCCAGCCTGTGGACGCATATAAAGAGGTTAAGGCAATCCCTGCAACTGCAGTTGGCAGTGCAAAAGGTAAATCAATTAAGGCATCGACCACGCGTTTGCCAAAAAATTGATAGCGTACCAAACACCAAGCCAATAAAACGCCTAAAAATACATTTAGCAATGCAGCAGCAAGCGCAGTGGTAAAACTCAATTGCAATGCCTTTAAAATACGTGCAGAGCTGATAATCTCCCAGAAACCACTCCAACCAATACCTAACGATTTAATAAATATGGCAGATAACGGTACGAGCACAATAATTGATAGATACAGTAGGGTAAAACCCAAAGAGAGTCCAAAACCGGGGAGCACCCGTTTACCTTGTAACATGCAATACCTCAATGGTGATGATAGATCACCACAAACAAACTCAGATCAGACATAAATTGCGGAATTAATGCGGCAAAGCCGTGCCCAAACAGGGCATTCGCGAACAGGGAGAGAAATAAGGCTGCTCAATAAATGGCAGAATTTGTGGGAAAGCGCCAAAACCCGATGCGACATTGATATGTCCTACCTGACCCATATTGAGATACGGAAATTTCCATACCTCTGCCAGATGCAGTGCATCATCAAATGCCAGCCAAGGGTCATTTTCACTAATCAGCATCAAGCTTGAGAGTTCAAGTTGAAGCTGTTCAAAATAGTTGAGATAAGTATTTTGTCCTGCTTGAGCAAAACCTGTTTCACTAAATCGTGCAGGGTTAGCAGGTGCAACCAAAATCAGGTTGTTGATTTTTTCCTGCAATTCAGGATGCTGTGCTAAAGCAGCCAAACTGGTCAGGCAACCGAAACTATGTGCAATAACTTGAATCGGTTCATGGATGTTATTGACATGTGCGACCCATTGTTCAATCCATTCTTGTAAAATCGGTTGTTGCCAGTTTTGTTGCACACGGGAGCTGTTTGGCAACTGGCGTTGTAACCAAGACTGCCAGTGCTGTTCGTCACTTCCACCGACACCTGGTACGATTAAATGATGAATCATGCGCTTACTCCCGTGTTGCTGAAACCATTACTTCTTGGCGTTGTTGCTTTGAACGATTTGGTCAAACACACCGCCATTTTCAAAGTGTTCTTTCTGAACTTTTTTCCAGCCGCCAAATTCACGATCAATCGTCACGAGTTTGAGTGGCTTAAAGACACTGCTATATTTTTTTAGTAGCGCTGGGTCGCGTGGACGGTAGAAATTACGTGCAATAATGTTTTGTCCCGCAGGTGAGTAAAGGAAGTTCAAATAACCTTTTGCTAGATTAAGGTTGCCTTTTTTCTGAGCATTCTTTTCAACAATAGCGACAGGTGGTTCAGTCAAAATGGATAATGATGGCGTGATAATTTCAAATTTACCCGGTTGTTCACGCACAGCTAAATGCGCTTCATTTTCCCAAGCCAACAGCACATCACCAATCCCTCGTTCAGCAAAGGTTGTGGTTGCACCACGCGCACCTGAATCTAACACTTTGGTGTGCTGATAAATTTTGGCAACAAACTCACGTGCGGTTTTGTCGTTGCCACCTGGTTGGTGCTTTGCCCATGCCCAAGCTGAAAGATAATTCCAGCGTGCGCCGCCTGAAGTTTTTGGGTTTGGCGTAATAATATCGACGCCTGGTTTAACGAGGTCATTCCAGTCTTTAATGTGTTTTGGGTTGCCTTTACGAACCAAGAACACAATTGTTGATGTGTATGGTGTTGAGTTTTGCGGTAGTTTCTTTTGCCAGTCTGGAGGTAACAGTTTGGCTTTGTCTGCAATCACGTCGATATCTGCGGCAAGTGCCAAGGTCACAACATCGGTATTTAAGCCATCGATCACTGCGCGAGCCTGTTTGCCTGAACCGCCATGAGATTGACGGAAATTCACATCTTCGCCAGTGTGTTTTTTCCAGTATGTACCAAACTGTTTGTTAATATCGACATACAATTCGCGTGTTGGATCATAAGAAACGTTTAGAAAGTCTTTTGCGGCAAAGCTCACTGACGAGAATGACAATAGTGCTGCGAGTAATCCGACTTTTAATTGATTTCGTTGCATTTTCTTTTCCTTCATATTGGGTGCATCTTTCATGAAAAGAAGCATACGACGAGATTAAAATCTAAAAAAATAATAAAAATAGAATTTGATATGAAGAAAAGAGAAATAGAATTTAGATAGAAGTTTTTAAACTAAGCTACAAAATCAATTGCCTAGCAGATAAATCTCATGCAATGCTTTAAAAATGCACTGGCACAGCCACAAATTTCCTTGCTCGACCGAGCTTTTCATTATGGGGATGGCTGCTTTACCACGGCAAAAATTCTGCAAAATAAAATTCAGTTGAGAGACAGGCATTTACAGCGTTTGCAAGACTGCTGTCAACGTATGGCATTGCAGGTGGATTTAGCGCTGATTGACCAGACATTGGCGCAGTTAAGTGCACAGGCTGAGCTGAATGGTACACTCAAAATCATCATCAGCCGTGGAGAAGGGCAGCGTGGATATGCTTTACCTGATCATCCTGCCGATGTGTATGTATTTTATTATCCCCAAAGCATCGCTATAAGCAGTAGTTTTAGTGAAGTCTCACAAGTTGGGATACTGGATCAGCGTGTTGGTTTAACCATGCCGCAGCTTTGTGGTTTAAAAACCCTGAACCGTTTAGAACAGGTGCTTTTAAAGAAAGAAGCGGTCGAGAAACAACTCGATGAAGCACTGGTTTTAGATATTCAGGGGCGAATTGTTGAAGGAATCAGCAGCAATTGTTTTATTCTGATGAATAATCGGTGGGTGACACCTGATCTTGAGTATAATGGCGTGCGTGGTGTAATGCGGGCAGAAATTTTGCAACGTATGCAACATGCAGGAATTGAATGCTCTGAAATGGAGTTATTTCAAACTGACCTTCATCAGATTGAAGCACTATTTTTTTGTAATGCCTTGCATCCAATGCAGATCGCACAGCATTTAATGAACACCAATTTAAGCACATCTCATGCAATTCAGTTGTTTAAAGACCTTCAACTTGATCAAATTCAATAAGCTATGGCAAATCTGAAATCTAAAAAATCTAGAAAAAAGCAAACGCCTTTTTTCAAAACAACAAAATTTATTGTGGCATGCGTCGTGACAGCATGTGTCATCATGTTGTTGGTGTTTTCATCCAGCCTTTGGCGCGCCTATCCTGTTCAGGGTGAGAAGCAATTTGTTTCGATCAATGCTGGAGATAACTACTCGCGCTTGATTGATCGACTTGCCAGACAGCATAAGGTTCATTTTCCATGGGTACTTAAAATTTACCAAAAACTGATGATTCATGACACGCTAAAAGCGGGTGTCTATGAAATCAAGCGCGGCATGAGTGTGCGTCAGGTTTTAAGTATGATGTCAAATTCTGACAATGCACAAATGAGTCGTATTTTGGTAGTTGATGGTACCACCTTTAAACAATTGGTTGAGAAATTACGTAAAGACCCATTGATTGAAAAAACAGTGGTTAATTTACCAGAAGATCAAATGGTTCAGGCACTTGGCATTCCATATTCAAATCTTGAAGGGTTATTTGCACCCAATACCTATTTTTATAACAAGGGTGAATCGGATAAGAAAATTCTGCTAGATTTGTATCAGCATCAAATGGAAAATTTAAATGCTGCATGGGCAAATCGCGACCCGAACTTACCATATAAAAATAAATATGAAGCCTTAATCATGGCATCAATTATTGAAAAAGAAACCAGTCTGAACAGTGAATTAAACCAAGTCGCAGGTGTATTTATTCGTCGTTTGCAACAAGGCATGCGTTTGCAAACCGACCCAACAGTCATTTATGGAATGGGTGATAAATACACAGGTAAATTGACGAAAGACGATTTACGTACGCCAACCGCATACAACACCTATACCATGGCAGGTTTGCCGCCAACCCCGATTGCACTTCCAGGTAAAAAAGCCATTGAAGCTGCCATGCATCCAGATCATTCCGATAATGTCTATTTTGTCGCGACAGGCAATGGTGGGCATAAATTTAGTGCAACTCTGACAGAGCATAACCAGGCAGTGCAGCAATATCTTGCAGTTTTAAGAGAGAAGAAAAGTGGAGCAACGCCATAATGTTTATTAGTTTTGAAGGTACAGAAGGCGTTGGAAAGAGTACCCTGATTCAAAAAATACATGCGCATTTTGAACAGCTTGGACGCGAAGTGGTACTCACCCGTGAACCAGGTGGAACACCTCTTGCTGAAAGAATTCGGGACTTACTCCTTGCGGTAAACCATGATGAACGAATGTGTGCCGATACCGAGCTATTACTGGTTTATGCGGCGCGCAGCCAGCATTTGAGTCAAGTGATTTTGCCTGCATTGCAGCAAGGGAAAATTGTCTTGAGTGATCGTTTTTGCGATGCCAGTTTTGCGTATCAGGTCATGGGACGTGGGCTTGATGCCAGTAAACTTGAGCTTTTGAATCAGAACTTTGTGAGTTCTATGCCAGATGTTACATTTTGGTTAGATGCACCGATTGAACTTGGTATGTCACGTGCGCGTGCACGTGGCGAGCTGGATCGCTTTGAACAGGAAAAACTGGAGTTTTTTACGCGTGTACGTGAAGGCTACCGAATTTTGCATGAGAAAAATCCAAAACGTATGATTCGTTTAGATGCAACACAATCTGCTGAACATGTCTTTGAACAGGCAATGCAAGCTTTATTTACAATGTAAGTTAAGTTGTTTTTATAGGGGATATGTTAAAAACATATTCCCTATAGTTTGTGTTTAAAATGAAATAATATATTGAAAAATAAATGATTATTTAAAATAAGAAAAAGCTCTTAATTTATGAAAAATTAGACTAAAGTCTAATATTGCAACATTTTAGTTCACTCTGTGCACCAAATTGGGTATAAAAATACGATTAGTAATTTTAATTATAAAATATTACTAAATAATTGGCTTGATATTTGCTTGGGATAAGCAGGTATTTAGTCAAATCCACTTATCAGGATAAAAAAGAGCTAAAACAAACAATTAATCACAGGAGTGAATAATGAAACGTTCTTCAAAAGCAGTACTTACCTCAACCTTAATGCTTTGTATGATGGGTGGTGCAAGCCAGGTTCAAGCAGCCGATACTTTAGCTAAAATTAAAGCTACAGGAAAAATCGTCATTGGTCATCGCGAATCCTCAGATCCGATTTCTTATGTGGTGGCGGGTAAACCAGTGGGTTATGCCATCGATATTTGTAACAACGTTGCCAATGAAATCAAAAAAGAACTCAAAATGCCAAACCTTAAGGTTGAGTATAAGGCAGTTACATCTTCAACTCGTATTCCTGAATTATTGGCAGGGAATATTGACATGGAATGCGGTACCACCACTAACTCTTTACAACGTCAGCAACAGGTCAGTTTTTCAACGAACTACTATGCAACAGAAGTTCGCATGGCAGTGAAAGCAAGCTCAAATATTAAACGGATTAGAGACCTAAATGGTAAAGCCATTGTGACTACACAAGGCACAACCTCTGATAAATACATCAAAATGAATGAAAAAGGTCAATCTTTAAACGTGCAGAACGTATATGGTAAAGACCATGCTGACTCCTTTTCAATGCTTGCATCAGGTCGTGCTGCGGCATTTGTGATGGATGATAATATTTTGGCAGGCCTGATTGCTAAATCTTCAAATCCTAAATCATTTGCCATTGTAGGCCCAGTTTTGTCTTCTGAACCATACGGTATTATGCTGCCAAAAGGTGATGCAAAATTTAAAGCAGTGACTGACCGCGTTGTCATGGGTATGTGGAAATCAGGTCAGATGGACAAACTGTATAAAAAATGGTTCCAGTCACCAATCCCTCCTAAAAATGTCAATCTAAATATGGCATCAAGTACATCACTCAAAAAATTAAAAGCTCGTCCGACTGATGCTGGAATTTAAACCGCAATAATAGGATGCACTGGTCACGATGCTATGGAGAGCAGAGTGGCCAGGTTATAGTTTTTATAAGGGGAATGTATGTCTCTTGGCTCATTAAATTGGACAACTTTTTGTTCAGCATCAAATGAATATGGTGTAAACAAAGCACAATGGGCTGAAACAATCTGCCAACATATTGGTGGCACAAGCTATTCGCAATTTGCTGAAGCACCAACTTGGCTACAAATGCTTGGCAATGGTGTTATGACCATGCTGTGGACAGCCTTACTTTCATTTGTTATTGCATTTTTTTTAGGTTCATTACTTGGCGTTATACGAACACTACCCAATAAACCGCTTGCCGCGATTGGTAATCTATACGTTGAAATTTTTCGTAATATCCCATTAATTGTTCAGCTTTTTTTCTGGGCATTTGTGTTTCCTGAATTTTTACCTCAAAGCTTGAGTGCCGGTAGTGGCGAAATGGTCGCAGGTGGCTGGTGGAAAAGCTTACTCAACCATAACCCTGCCAGTATTGGGGTCATGGCTTTAGGTTTATACACTGCGGCACGTGTCTCCGAGCAAATCCGCGCAGGGATTTTAACTGTGCCGCGTGGGCAAAAATTTGCCGCATCTGCAATGGGCTTTACCACAGCTCAAAGCTATCGTTATGTAATTTTACCTGTAGCCTATCGTATTGTTTGGCCGACGATTACATCTGAGTCCATGAATATTTTTAAAAATTCAGCTGTTCTATATGCTTTAAGCGTGCTGAATTTCTTTGCTTATACCAAAACCATGCGTGAAGAAACTTCTCAGGACATCGTGATTCTGGTTTTATCAACACCTGTTTATCTCATTATTACCTATACCATTAAAGCATTTATGGCATGGATTGAGAAACGTATGTCAGTGCCAGGCTTAGGTTCAGGGGGTAAGTAAGATGGATTTTAGCTTATTACAACATCCTGATGTTACGCAGGCTTTGCTCAAAGGTTTTGGTTTTACTCTAACGGTTACATTGCTCGCGATGGTTGGCGGCATCATGATTGGTACACCACTTGCCATGATGCGCTTGTCCAGTAATGGACTGGCACGCAATTTTTCTAAATTATATGTTGACTGCTTTCGCGGTATTCCCCTGATTCAAGTGATTTTTATATTTTATTTTTTATTGCCTAAAGTTTTTGATTTTCAGTCAGATACCTATTATGGACCACTATTTGCCAGCATCATTACTTTTGCTGTCTTTGAAGCTGCCTTTTTTTCGGAAATTGTGCGTTCAGGAATTCAGTCAGTCTCTAAAGGTCAAGTATTTGCAGGTTATGCGCTCGGCTTTAGTTATGGGCAGTCCATGCGTTATGTGGTATTACCACAAGCTTTTCGCAATATGATTCCTGTATTGCTCACTCAAACCATTGTCTTGTTTCAAGACGTGTCATTGGTT
The DNA here is from genome assembly GCF_054454555.1 of Acinetobacter sp. ANC 4636. NCBI lineage: Bacteria > Pseudomonadati > Pseudomonadota > Gammaproteobacteria > Moraxellales > Moraxellaceae > Acinetobacter > Acinetobacter sp. ANC 4636. Next base: position 244,088 of record NZ_JBTKVD010000003.1, read on the forward strand.
TATGTGATTAGCGCACCTGATTTACTGGGAAATGCCGACACACTTGCCAACACTTATGGATCAGAAACCAAAGCGACTTTCTATTTGGTTGTGGCTGTAGTGTATTTCTGTACATCATTCTGTTTATCTAAACTCGTCAAACACTTACAAGAAAAAATCGCCATTATTCGCTAATTTTAGGAGATCGCAAAATGCCTATGATCGACATTCAACATATCTCTAAATGGTATGGTGATTTCCAGGTTTTAACCGACTGTACAACCACAATTAAAAAAGGGGATGTGGTGGTGGTCTGTGGTCCTTCAGGTTCAGGTAAATCAACCTTAATTAAAACTGTGAATGCACTTGAGCCTTTTCAGAAGGGCGACATTATTGTAGATGGTGTTTCACTTAAAGACCCAAAAACCAACCTTGCCAAATTCCGTTCACGTGTCGGTATGGTGTTTCAGCACTTTGAATTATTTCCGCATATGACTGTGCTTGAAAACTTAACGATTGCCCAAGTCAAAGTGCTCAAGCGCAACATGACTGATGCACGTGCCAAAGCGACTCAATACCTTGAACGTGTGGGTTTGCTGGCACATAAAGATAAATTTCCGGGGCAGCTTTCAGGTGGTCAGCAGCAGCGTGTGGCGATTGCCCGTGGTTTGTGCATGGATCCGATTTGTATGTTGTTCGATGAACCGACTTCGGCACTTGACCCTGAAATGGTAGGTGAAGTACTGGATGTGATGATACAGCTTGCCAATGAAGGCATGACCATGATGTGTGTCACCCATGAAATGGGGTTTGCGAAAAAAGTATCCAATCGTCTGATTTTTATGGATCAAGGTCAGATTCTGGAAGACTGCACAACTTCTGAGTTTTTTGGAAATTTGCATGTGCGTCATGAACGCGCCAAACAGTTCCTAGATAAAATTCAAGCCGTTCACTAAGTCGGTGAGTTGAAGCAAAATGACCACAATATGCAGACGTATATTGTGGTTTTTTTTATGGCTATAGCATTTAAAGTAAACCAATATTTTTAAAGAAATCCGCGTAAATTTCTGCCTTTTTTTCCAAAGCCAATGGGTATGCCCGTGAGCTTGAAGGTAACCGATATAAGTTGAGTGAACGATTAAGAAAATTAACCTGACTGGGTGCTGTAAATTTTGGCTTGAGCGTATCTTCTGGGAAATTGGTCATGAGTGTATCTGTCGCTTTGTCACCTGTGGTCATAATGCTATGACATTCAGGAATTTTGTTAAGTAAAGCTGACAAGTCTGTTGCCTGAACCACCTGTAAAAATTGATCTGAAGCATTACCTTTTAGTCGAATTACTTCACAAGCCGCATCAAAAATTGCAATGCCTTTTCCAGTCAGAAACTCTTCAATTTGAGGCTGAAAGAAGTTTTTATTATCAAGGTCTAAAAAATGATTTTTATCATTAAAAAAGCAGATTCCCATAATCCGCCACATGTCGTTTTGAAAATTGGGATAGTAAAATCGCATTTTCCATTTATTTTGAGGTGGTGGGAAACTGCCCAGCATCAGTAATTGGGCATTTTGAGGTAGGAACGGATGCAAAGGATGGGTTTCGGTCATAGATTCAGACATGATTTTGTTCAATTCTTGCAGAAGCTGTAAACAGTGTAGCAAAATACTCACTTTGATGATTGCATGATGTTGCTAGGGACATGACGACTTTTTTTGATTTGGAAATACAGGTTCAGCCTGAACATATTGACCTACTTGGACATGTTAATAACGTGGTGTATGTCAGCTGGATGCAGGATGTTGCACATGCGCATATTGCAGCTTTAGGTGTAGGGCTTGAACAATATATGCAAATGAAACATGCCATGGTCGCAGTCGAACATCAAATGCAATATCGTAAGGCAGCACTTGAAGGAGATCAGCTGATTTTGAGAACATGGTTCTCCGATTTAAATGCCATGTACTCATTTCGCGAATATGCTTTTTTTAGAGTCAGAGACCAAGCCCTGATTTTTCTCGCAAAAACCAAATGGACCTGTATTGAAATTGCCACAGGTCGTCCAAAGCGTATGTCACCGACCTTTTTAAATGCTTATCAGCCGCTTGACCCTGAAATTAATCCGTATGATTTTTCAGATAAAATAGAAGCTTCCTAATTTTTCAGCGAATCATCTCTAGTGGCTTAAATAATGGATACTTTAAAATATCCATCTGCTATAATCCTCGCAATTTCGTTAACGGTTTGTGCTGTGTACAACATGAATTTTAGCGTACATAGCGATTTTTAATTTCTTAAGGTAGCCCATGGCGCAAGCTAAAAAATCTGTTGATATCAAAAATATACGTAATTTTTCTATTATTGCGCATATCGACCACGGTAAGTCCACGCTGGCAGACCGTTTCATTCAAATGTGCGGTGGTTTGCAAGAGCGTGAAATGCAAGCTCAGGTCTTGGACTCGATGGAGCTTGAGCGTGAACGTGGGATTACCATTAAAGCGGCCTCAGTAACACTGTACTATACCCATCCAAACGGTCAGGAATATCAGCTTAACTTTATTGACACACCTGGACACGTAGACTTTTCTTATGAAGTTTCGCGCTCTTTGGCAGCGTGTGAAGGAGCTTTACTGGTTGTGGATGCAGCACAAGGTGTTGAAGCACAATCGGTTGCAAACTGTTATACCGCTATTGAGCAAGGTCTGGAAGTTTTACCGATCCTGAACAAAATTGACTTGCCTCAAGCTGAACCTGAGCGTGTGATTCACGAGATTGAAGAAATTATCGGGATTGAAGCAACAGATGCACCAACTTGCTCGGCAAAAACTGGTTTGGGCGTTGAAGGTGTATTGGAGCGTCTGGTTGATGTGATTCCAGCACCTGAAGGTGATCGTGATGCACCGCTTCAAGCTTTAATTGTCGATTCATGGTTTGACAACTATTTAGGTGTTGTCTCATTGGTTCGAATCAAGCAAGGTCGTATCCGTAAGGGCGACAGAATGCTGGTAAAATCAACAGGTCAGGTTCATCCTGTTACATCTGTTGGTATTTTTAATCCAAAACATACCGAAACAGATATGCTCGAAGCAGGTGAAGTTGGTTTCGTGATTGCAGGGATTAAAGATATTTTTGGTGCGCCAGTGGGTGATACCATCACGCTTGCAGCGACACCAGAAGTCGCTACTTTACCTGGTTTCAAAAAAGTGAAACCGCAGGTGTATGCAGGGCTGTTTCCAATTGATTCAAGCGATTTTGAACCGTTCCGTGAAGCGTTGCAAAAGCTACAAATCAATGACTCGGCATTATTCTTTGAACCTGAAAGTTCAGATGCGCTTGGTTTTGGTTTCCGCTGTGGCTTCTTGGGCATGTTACACATGGAAATCGTACAAGAACGTTTAGAACGTGAGTATGATTTAGACCTAATCACTTCAGCGCCTACTGTAATTTATGAAGCGGTGACCAAAGCAGGCGAAACCATTTATATCGACAGCCCATCAAAAATGCCTGATGGTTCAATGGTTGAAGATTTACGTGAGCCGATTGCTGAGTGTCATATTCTTGTGCCACAAGAATATTTGGGTAATGTCATGACCTTGTGTATTGAGCGTCGTGGTATCCAAAAAGACATGAAATTCTTGGGGAATCAGGTTTCAATCAGCTTTGATATTCCAATGGCTGAAGTAGTGATGGATTTCTTCGACCGTTTGAAATCATGTTCACGTGGCTTTGCATCATTAGATTATAACTTTGTGCGTTTTGAAAGTGCGAGTTTGGTCAAAGTCGATGTCTTGATCAATGGCGATAAAGTCGATGCCTTGGCAATGATTTGTCACCGTAACGATGCACGTTACCGCGGTAATGCTTTAGTGGAAAAAATGAAAGATTTGATTCCACGTCAAATGTTTGATGTTGCAATTCAGGCTGCAATTGGTGCCCAGATTATTGCACGTTCGACAGTGAAGGCAATGCGTAAGAATGTGTTGGCAAAATGTTATGGTGGTGACGTATCCCGTAAGAAAAAATTGCTTGCGAAACAAAAAGAAGGTAAAAAACGTATGAAGCAAGTGGGTAATGTTGAAATCCCACAAGAAGCCTTCTTAGCCGTTTTACAAGTCGATAAAAAGTAAGTGTCTTTAGGAAAAGTCCATGGATTTTGATTTTAATTTGATCCTCGTTCCCGTTACCTTGATTTTGTTCTTTGTCTGGTTACTTGACAAAGTTAAATTAAAGCAGCGAGCGAATAAAGGTAAAGGCAATGAACATTTTATTGTCACATGGGCTTATGACTTCTGGCCAGTTCTAGCAGTTGTATTGATTTTACGTTCATTCTTATATGAACCATTTAATATTCCTTCAGATTCCATGGTACCGACCTTGGAAACTGGGGATTTTATTTTGGTGAATAAATTTGATTATGGTATTCGCTTGCCACTCATCAATAAAAAGGTGATCAATGTCGGTGAGCCACAGCGTGGTGAGGTGATTGTTTTCCGTTATCCTTTACAACCTAATATTAGCTATATTAAGCGTGTTGTAGGTTTGCCAGGTGATCACCTGGCTTATCATGACGGTAAACTCTTTATCAATAATCAAGCTGTTGCAACAACTGTAACTCAGTTTAAACGCGACAAAGACCAGTTGTCTTCATTTGAAGCCAAATATACTTATGAAACTTTAGGCACGCACAAGCATTTGGTACGCCATCTTGAAGGGCGTGATCCTTTAGTTGAACAGTACAACTATGCCATGAGTGCTAATCAGGCAAGTGCAATTCCATTTGTTGCCAATCTGAATAAAACCTTTGTGCAGAATGATGGTAAAGCTTGGGAGGTTACTGTGCCTCAGGGACATTATTTTGCGATGGGCGATAACCGCGATGAAAGTGCTGATAGTCGTTTTTGGGGATTTGTTCCCGAAGAAAATCTGACAGGTCGTGCTTTTTATGTCTGGATGCATAAAGAACCTGGTTTGCATCTTCCAAGTTTTTCCCGAAATGGTAAAATTGACTAAAAATTAACTTGGATAATAAAAATGCATAAACTTCAACGTGGGGCATCGTATAGCACTTTTCTTTTGGTACTAATTATTTTTTCAATCGTGCTAAAAGTTGTGGTAGCAATTTGGCCAGCATATTGGGATGATCATATTATTGATAAGCAGATTCAATCAGTTCTAGATGACAATGCAGCAGCACTTAGTTCGGATAAATTTGTATCTGCTATGAATGAGCGGTTATCAATGAACAATATCTATGATCTAAAGATCGAAGATATTGCCAAGGTGTCGAATGATGGTGGACAATTGCATGTGGCGAAGCACTATGAAGTGCGTCGGCATTTGTTATTAAATATTGATGTAGTTTTAAGCTTCGAGAAAAATTTTGATCAAAGGACAGTCCAAGCTAAGTAATTTTCGCTTAGCTCAGCAAATCGGCTATGAATTTAAGCAACCTGAACTCTTACAGCTTGCTTTAACTCACCGATCCGTGAGTCATAAACATAACTATGAGCGCCTAGAATTTCTAGGCGATTCATTGTTAGGAATGATGATTGCACATTACCTATATCATGCTTATCCGTATGAAAACGAAGGGCGCCTGACGCGGATGCGAGCAACTCTGGTCAGACAGGAAGCTTTAGGAAAAATTGCCAATGATTTGAAATTAAGCCAGTATATGATTATGAGTACAGGCGAATTAAAGTCAGGTGGTCATCATCGTGAGTCTATTTTAGCCGACACAGTCGAAGCGATTATTGGTGCTATTTATCTCGATTGTGCAGATTTGGAAGTGCTGAAAAAAATTGTTCTAAAATGGTATATACCTTATTTCAGTCATATTGAGCCAACAGATCAACTCAAAGATCCTAAATCTCGGTTACAAGAATATTTACAAGCACACAAAAAGCCTTTACCTGTCTATGAAGTGACTGATATTCAGGGTGATGCACCCAATCAGCATTTCAGAGTGGTGTGCAAGGTGGAAGATTTTCCAATCACACAGGGTGAAGGTAACAGTCGACGTTTTGCAGAACAGTCTGCAGCGGCTGAAATTTTAAAATTATTGGAGCAAAAAACAGCATGACGATGTCATCTGATCAACCAGACGATCAACCTGTGAACCCTGAAGATTCTGATTTGATTAATCAATTTTTTAGTTCACAAAATACCACGATACCTGCTGACTTCCGAAGTGGTTTTGTGGCAATTGTTGGTCGTCCGAATGTAGGCAAGTCGACATTAATGAATCACTTGCTTGGGCAAAAGCTGTCTATTACTTCACGTAAACCACAAACAACACGCCATAAAATTATTGGAATCGACACGCGAGAGAAATCGCAAGCGGTTTATGTAGATACTCCAGGGATGCACAAAAAAGAAGTGCGTGCCATCAATAAAATGATGAACCGCGCAGCGCATTCAGCACTACGTGATGTGAATTTGGTATTATTTGTCGTTGATGCGTATAAGTGGACACCAAATGATGATTTGGTGTTAGAGAAACTGCAAAATGCACAAATGCCAGTGATTCTGGTCATCAATAAAGTCGATACGCTTGAAGATAAAAAATCATTGTTGCCACTGATTTTGGAGCGCGCTAAGCTCATGAAATTTGCAGAAATTGTTCCTGTTTCTGCATTGCGCGGCGCAAATCTTGATCAGTTACGTAATACCATTGAAAGTTATTTGCCATTCTCTGAACCATTGTACTCACCAGACCAGATTACCGATCGTTCTGAGCGTTTCTTGGCGAGTGAAATTATTCGTGAAAAAATTATGCGCCAGCTCGGTGAAGAGTTGCCTTATGATTTAACAGTACAAATTGAATCTTTCCGTACTGAAGAACCAACTGTGCATGAAAAAACTGGACGCTTAAAGCCAGCATGTACTTATATCGATGCGACCATTTTTGTAGAACGCCAAGGTCAAAAAGCCATTGTGATTGGTGATAAAGGTGCGAAGCTGAAGCGTATTGGTATGGAGGCGCGCGTTGACATGGAAAAAATGTTCGAGCAAAAAATCATGCTGACGCTTTGGGTGAAAGTCAAAGGTGGTTGGTCAGATGATGAACGTGCATTGAAAAGTTTAGGTTATAGCGATATTTAATCGTTTTACCATAAGGGGAACAGCATGATGCGAGTAGGAATAATTTTGGCTGCTGTGATTTTATTGCAGGGCTGTATTACGAGCTTGGTGACTGTTCCCGTCGAGATTGCCTACAAGACCACCAAAGGTGTGGTCAAGGGCACCGCAGCAGTTGTACGTGCTGTGACCCCAGATGGGGATGATGACAAAGATAAAGAACAAGATAAACAAAAAGATCAACAAAAAGATCAACAAAAAGACCAAGAGAAAAATTAAACTGTTTCATGCGCAATGAAGTCTTACATGGGTATCTCATTCATCACCGAAAATACCGCGAACGTAGTCAGATAGTTCATATTTTTAGCCAAGAATATGGGCGAATAGATGGTGTATTACGACAAAACTCGCCACCACAATATCAGCCATTGCGCTTACAGGCTTCTGGCAAATCAGAACTCAAAAACTTTAGTCATCTGGAAATTCAATCCCAACCGATTTTTTTTCATGGGGATGCTTTCTTTTGTGGTTTCTACCTGAATGAACTGATTTTACGTTTATGCCCATTAGAAGAAGCCTTGCCACAGAGTTTTTTGCAATATGCATCGGCAGTCCAAAATTTACAGCATTTAAATCTGAAAACTGAAACAGAAAAACCTATATTTTTAAAGCAGATTTTACGTCAGTTTGAGCATGTATTATTGCAAGAATTGGGTTATGCAATTGATTTTTCAAAAGATGCTAATCAGAATGATCTTGTGCCTGAAGCCTATTATCAGTTCCATCTCAATGAAGGTTTTTTACCTGCGGTTAGTCATAGCCCTGCAAACTTGCAAGGCGAAATGATTTTAGGCATGCAATCACATATTCAGGGTGGGGATTTTTCTGTACAGCAGTTACAATGTCTCACCAAGCTTTACCGACAAATGATAACCGCACTTTTGGGCGAACGACCCTTGAAAAGTCGGCAGTTGTGGATACAGCATCGTCAAGTTCAGAACTAAATAGGAAATACGTTATGGCTGCCTTACTGGGTGTAAATATTGACCATGTCGCGACTTTAAGACAGGCGCGTGGAACCCAATATCCTGATCCTGTCAAAGCTGCACTCATTTGTGAGCAGGCAGGTGCAGAAGGAATTACCTTGCATTTGCGTGAAGATCGTCGTCATATTCAAGATGATGACGTGCGTCGCATGCGCCCAGCATTGAAGACACGTATGAATTTGGAATTGGCAGTGACTGATGAAATGGTGGCATTTGCCAAAGAGATCCAGCCACATCATGTTTGCTTTGTACCTGAAAAACGTCAGGAATTGACCACGGAAGGTGGTCTGGATGTTGTCGGTAACTTTGAACATGTTAAAGCTGCGACTCAGGAACTCACTGCGATTGGTTGTGATGTATCGTTGTTTATTGATGCGGATGTCGCACAAATTGATGCAGCGGTAGCTTGTGGTGCACCGACCATTGAGCTGCATACAGGTGCTTATGCCGATGCAGAAACCCCTGAAGCACAGCAACACGAATTGCAACGCATTATTCAGGGTGCTGAATATGCCGTGGCAAAAGGTCTGGTGGTGAATGCAGGTCATGGTTTGAATCTGGAGAATGTGGCACCGATTGCTGCGATTCCACAAATTCATGAATTGAACATCGGACATTCGATTATTGCAGATAGCGTATTTGTCGGTTTGGAACAAGCAGTACAACAAATGAAAGCTGCAATTCAGGCAGCGAGTGAATAATGTCAACGCCAGATTATGATGAATTGATGCAGCCTGTCATCGGTTTTTTAGGCTGTGAAACCCCTAAAGCATGGTTAGATGAAGCATTGAATAATCTAGAATTATTGATGCAAGATCATGCTAACTGTGAAAAAAAGGCTGCTGGAACAGCGATGAATCTGATGTTCCGTTATAGCTTCTTTACCGATTTGCAGGTCAAACTGGCACAGCTGGTACGTGAAGAAATGCTGCACTATGAACAAGTGTTAGAGTTCATGGCAAAGCGTGGTCAGGAATGGAAAGCCGTGAGTGCAGGGCGTTATGCGGGTGGTCTACGCAAAGAAATCCGCACTTATGAGCCTGAAGCACTGGTGGATGTCCTGATTATCGGGGCATTTGTAGAGGCACGTTCATGTGAACGATTCTATGCTTTAGCACCACTGGTTGATGAAGAGTTAGGGCGTTATTATCGCTATTTGCTCAAGTCAGAGTCACGCCATTATGAAGATTATTTGGCGCTTGCACTTGATGTGGCAAAAACTGCAAAAATGAAAAAACCTGAAGAAGATATTCAGCAGCGTATTGCACATATTCGTGAAGTTGAAAAAAACCTGATCTTAGATCCTGATGATATTTTCCGCTTCCATAGTGGTGTGCCTGCAACGGTTGCAGCATAAGTAAAGCATATCAAAAATTTTCTAAGATTTAGAATAATGCCAGTCAGTAAAGAAGCTGACTGGCATTTTCTTTTTTAATTTTAAATGTTTTGTGATTTTCAGCAGAGCCATTTACAAGGTTTTTTCTTGTGATGCAGGGCTTCTCATTAATATGCTTTTAAAGTCAGGATTTAGAGTAAATATATAAAAATTAATCACTTATTGTAAAACCCCTTAACAGATAACCATTACAACGTTAAAGGTTTTATCGGCGTAAATTTATTCTAATAATGTACTTTGTACAGACTGTGATAAAGCCAGATTGCCTTGTTCAGCCAGTCCTTTGACTACACCTTGACGGTCTTTAACCGAACGGTTTTGACTGATCTTGAATTTGCCTTGCAGCTCGGTGATTTCAATTTCAATCCCGACAATTTCACGTAGCAATTCAGCCACATAGTCTGCAGGCGCATCTGACATTTTCCACGGCTGTGGTTGAGTTGCTTCATGTTGGCGGGTTAGGCGCGCCAATAAACCGCGTAGAAATTTTTCGTCATCATGAATACGGATTTTGCCGCGAACATGCACCACGCGATAGTTCCATGTGGGTACAGCCCGATGATGCTGTAATTTTTCAGGATACCAGTTGGGCGAAATATAACCTTGATCAGCTTGGAATACGACCAAAACTTCATCTTGATCTTGGAGTTGCTGAAATAATGGATTTTCACGGGAAATATGGGCTTTAAGAACACCTAAACTTTGGGTTTCTGTGCAGAGTTCAAACGGAATATGATTGGCATCGAGTCGTCCATCGTGCTGGGTCATCAGGCAGCCGAGAGCATTGTTATTGATTAAATCATATAAAGCATCTAAATTTTTTTCTTCAAACTGCGCAGGAACGTACATGTGGTGATCCTTAAATATGCAAAACCTCAGACAAAAAATCCGCAGTGTTCAACTGCGGATGTTGGCTTGAGTGTGGCATAGCCGATTACAATAAGCAATTAAGGATTATAGGCTTTTTCATTGTGATCGCTCACATCCAGGCCTTGCTGTTCTTGTTCGATGCTGACCCGTAAGCCGATAGTTTTATCAATCACAGTCAAAATTAGCCATGTGAAGAAACCGCAGTACACAACAGTCAAACCAATTCCCATGAGCTGGATAACAACTTGAGAGCCAATAACCAAATTGGCAATGTTACCGCCTAGAGAGGGTGCAGCGAAAATACCTGTCAAAACTCCACCGACCATACCGCCGATACCATGCAAGGCAAAGACATCGAGTGCATCGTCAAAACCAAATTTTCGTTTTAGACCTGTTACTGCAAAGAAGCAGCAAACACTGGTGATGAGGCCGATAGCAATAGCACCGAATACTCCCACATAAGCTGCCGCAGGCGTAATGCCAACCAAACCAGCAATAGCACCAGAGGCGAGACCTAAAGAAGTAACATGACCTGTTATGGCCTTTTCAATCAACATCCAGCCGACAATTCCACCGCAAGTCGCAATCATAGTGGTCATAAGAACCAAGCCTGCTGTGGTATTGGCTGCTAGTGCCGAGCCAACATTGAACCCGAACCAGCCTGCCCAAAGCAGTGCTGCACCGATCATGGTAAAGACCAAGTTATGTGGAGGCATAGATGCGGTTGGCCAACCTTTACGCTTACCTAAAATCAGTGCCCCAACCAGTGCAGCAACTCCTGAATTGATATGTACGGCTGTACCGCCTGCAAAGTCGAGTACGCCCCAGTTGTGCATGATTGCACCTGCACCACCCCAGACCATGTGTGCCAGTGGCCCATAAACTAAAATCAGCCAAAGTGCACCAAACAAAACCACAGCGCTGAATTTCATGCGTTCAGCGTAGCCACCCACAGCAATGGCTGGAGTAATCATGGCGAAGGTCATCCCAAAGACTGCGATCACATATTCGGGTACACCCGCGATGAGTGTTTTCTCGTTAATTCCATGCATAAAAGCTTTGTTTAAGCCACCAACAAAACTGTACAAATTCAGCGAGCCTTCAGTCATGCCTGTGGTATCGGCAACCAAGCTATATACAAAACTCACCCATAAAATACCGACAACAGCAGCGATGGCAAAGAATTGCGAAAAAATCGACAGGATATTTTTAGCGCGAATCATGCCGCCATAAAATAGTGCCAAGCCTGGAATGAACATGATCAGCACTAAAATGGCAGAGATCATTACCCAAACTGTAGATGCAGCATCGAAGGGTGCATCAGCAGCAAATGCGTAGACAGGGGTAAACAGCAGGCTCCCCAAAGCCAATTTAACCAGAGAACGGGAAATCATAGATCCTTCCTGTATGCAAAAAGTTAGGCGAAGATGCGGTTTTAAAAATTAAAATATATGGTTTGCTAATATTCTTTCAGAGAATATTAATTTCATTTTGGTTATAAGCAATTCTTGTACCAAATTTTATGAAAAGTGAATTTAATATAACGACTGAGAAATCAAAGGTTTGTTTTTAATAGATAATCTTGTCTGGATAAAGAAACAGCTATATTTTGTGAACAGAAAATGTGCATAAATACGTTAAAATAGTAGGGAATTGCAATCAATTGGCGCAAAAAAATCGGGCAGAAGCTGCGCTTCTGCCCGATTGAAAAAGTATTTAAAATGTTTAGTTATAAGCGCGCTCGTTATGATCGCTCAGATCGAGACCTTTTTCTTCCTGTTCATGTGAAACACGCAAACCAACAGTCATTTCAATCACTTTGAAGATACCCCAAGTACAGACTGCGCTATAGACAACAGTCACACCAATTCCGATGAGTTGTGAAATAAACTGTGTACCAAAATCCAGACCTGCAATATTGCCACCCAACAGTGGTGAGGCAAAAATACCTGTCAAAATTCCACCAACCATGCCGCCAATTCCATGTAGGGCAAAGACATCGAGAGAGTCATCAATGTTGAGCACGTTTTTAAGGCGAGTGACCGCATAGAAGCAGACCATACCTGTGATTAGCCCGATTGCTGCTGCACCAAACACGCCGACATAAGCTGCCGCTGGAGTAATGCCGACCAGACCTGCAATGGCACCAGAAGCAAGACCTAAAGACGTGGTGTGTCTGTCGAGAACTTTTTCAATGATCATCCAGCCCACAATGCCCGCACAAGCAGCGACTTGAGTATTCATCATGATCAAGCCTGCACTTGCATTGGCTGCCAGTGCTGAACCGACGTTGAAACCGAACCAGCCTGCCCAAAGTAAACCCGCACCGATGAAGGTATAGACCAAGTTGTGTGGGGCAATATTTTGGGTTTTCCAGTCTTTACGACGTCCGATGATCATTGCACCAACCAAAGCGGCAATCCCTGAGTTGATATGTACGGCTGTCCCGCCTGCAAAATCAAGTACTCCCCAGTTATGCATGGCAGAACCGACACCGCCCCAGACCATGTGTGCCATAGGTGCGTAAACAATAGTTGTCCATAAAATCACAAAAATAACCATTGCACTAAACTTCATGCGTTCTGCATAACCACCGACCACAATCGCAGGGGTAATCATGGCAAAGGTCATGCCGAATACTGAGGTTACATATTCAGGAATATCGCCCATGAGAGACTGATCGGTGATGCCTCGCATAAAGGCTTTGTCGAACCCACCAACAAAACTGGCAAGGTTAAAAGTCCCGTCATGCATGCCTGTGGTATCGACAATCATGCTGTAAATATGGGTAATCCACATCAGCCCGATAATGCCTGCAAAGGCAAAAAACTGGGTACAGATCGACAGCACGTTTTTACTGCGCAGCATGCCGCCATAAAATAAGGCAAGCCCTGGAATAAACATGATCATGACAAAAACAATCGATGTCATGACCCATGAGGTCGATGTTTGATTTAATGTTGCTGTTTGTGCTGCCTGAGCAAATTGTGGCGACAACAATAAACAACCCAAGACTAAGCTCGAAATAGAACGGATATTCATATTTCTCTCCTCGTGTAATGATCACAATACGTTGCGTTTTGCCGAAACAAAACATCCATTTTTTGTAGATTGCCCAGTTTGTACTCGGCAATCAGGAGAATTGAAAAACTTAGGCACGTACCCGTGTGCGTTCGGGATCGTAAAATGGTAAATTGACCACTTTGGCTTTGAGGCGTTTCTTTTGCCCATCAAGTTTGCCAACTTCTAAAGGGGTCTCGGCACTGGCGTATTGCGGGGCAACCCGACACAGCGCAATCTGTTTTTTCAGTAAAGGTGAATTGGTGGCGCTGGTGACGACACCGACAGGGTAGCGATCCACATAAATCAGGTCGCCGTGTTCAGCAGCTTCATTTTGTTCCAAGATTAAGCCCACCAATTTATGTCGACTTTGAGCGGTCTGGTTTTGCATGGCTTGCTTGCCCAAGAAGTCTTCTTCTTTACTTTTTAATGGAACGGTAAAACCAATGCCTGCTTCAAAGGGATTGGTTTGTGCATCAAATTCATGTTGTGCAAAAATCAGACCTGCTTCGATGCGCAGCATATCCAGTGCTGCAAAACCCATTGGCGCAATTTCAAAAGCTTGTCCTGCCGACCAGATCGCATCCCAGACCTGTTCAGCATGAGTAGGGTGACACCACACTTCAAAGCCCAGCTCGCCTGTATAGCCTGTACGTGAGACCATGACGGGAATGCCTTGGGCATTGCCTAAGCGCCCGAGGGTGAAATGGAACCACGCCAGTTGGTCGAGGCTGGGTTGATACTCAGGTGTCCAGATGAGTTGCTTGAGCAACTCGCGACTACGAGGCCCCTGAACAGCAACATTGTGAATTTGATCTGAAGAATGTCGAATACTGACCCGATATCCGAGTTCTTGAGCTTTTTGTTTCAGCCATGTACCTGTGTATTCATCGCCACAGACCCAGCGAAAGTTGTTTTCTCCCAAACGGAAAATCGTGCCGTCATCCAGCATACCGCCTGTATCGAGACAAATCGCAGAATAAGCAATTTCGCCAATTGCCAGTTTGCGTACATTGCGAGTGAGCATGTATTGCAAGAAACTTTCTGCGTCTGGGCCTGTAATTTCAAATTTGCGTAAAGCTGTTAGGTCGATCATGGCCACACGTTCACGACACGCCAGATATTCGGCTTTAGCGCCCCAGCCATGATACTCATTAGCCACCCAATAACCATGATATTCAACCAGTTGTGAGGTTAGGGCGGCAATACGGGAATGAAAGCCACTTTGTTTGGTCATGCGGGGCATCTCCTCAGGATGGGTACGGTACAGTTGGGAACGTGCAAATTGCTCGGATTCGGCATAAATTCGCACATGAATATCGCTGGGAACCCAACCGTTGGATGGGTCAATGTCATCGGGGCAGGCGGATGATGCACAGAGCAGATCTTTGTGCGCACGCAACAAAATGTAGTCGCCTGCACGTGACCACGGCTCGTCCATGCTGATGCTGCCGCAGGGTTCAACTTGAGTGTTGTAGAAAAAATTAATGGCTGGCCATGCTGCTTTGGGAGCAAGTCCCAGTGGATTTAAAATACGGTTAAAGTTTTCGGTACAGGAGGTATGTCCAAAGTAGCCACTGTCTTCATAAAATTTTGGACTACAGGCGGTGAGAAACATGTCATGTCGCCCAACTGTATCTTGAACCGCTTCAACCAAGGCTTGCATGTCTGTGCCATAAAAGCGTGAGTGAATGCCTGGACTTGGGGTGCTATGACCCAGTAGTGTGCGTGTTGCGACTGCATCTAGCCCGATTTCTTGACCTTGACTCAGTGCATTGGCATCGAAGGCTAAAAAGTCCGAGCATTGCTTGCCCGAAACATCAATAATCTGAATCCATTGTCCCGCTTTCACGCGATAGGTTTTGGCACTGGCTTTACTGACACGGATCTCCTGAATCGGTTGTGCCAGTGGTGCAGGCAGATATTCAGTCTGCGGTTTGGCTTTATGAATCATCACTTGAACTTCGTCGATGGCATCCTGCTGATCGACCTGCATATTTTTTCCCGTATTAAGCACAATCACGGAAAGGGGTTCAGGCGCATGAAAACGAACTTGCTCAGTGTGTTGAACACGTAACACCACGTCTAAATCAGTTTGAGCAATATTGAATTTTTGCAACTGGTATTCAAGACGCTGAGCAACGCTGTCTTGTTGCACAAGTTGTTCAAGCGTTTGTACTGCTGTTCCAATGCCGATAATGCCATTTGGGCTGACCAGTTGCAGTAAGGGCAATTGGATTTTACCTTGTGCATTTCGCACCAGGATTTCAATGCCTTGACCTGTTGGAAGATGCAGTTCGAAGTCATCTTGAGCATTGAGTTCAAATATTGCTGCTGATTGTGGATCAACCCGTAACTGAATCTGTTGCAGTGCTGTTTGTAAATGAAAAAACTGCTCAGTTTCGACTGAAAGATGCTGTGATAAATTGCCCATATGCATTGCCTTTGCGCTGTTGTCCTCACTTGCATCACCACACGCCCATTTGCCTGTTGTCATGCCTTGATGAGTTTCAATATCGCCAGTTCAAAAACAGATCACAATTGCCCAGAATGATTACTCACAATGAGGTAAAAACTGATTTTGGCATGAATAATGCTCAAAATTTATAACTATCAAGAATAAAATGGGGCAAAAATGCAGTGGATTGGGCAATACGATATGGAGCAAGTATGAAAGTTTGGCAGTCTTTGTCGCAGGTATGGCAAAAGCGTCGAACCGGTGCAGATGTAGCAGAAACCTCGCTGCAACAGCAGCTCTTGGCCGCACAATTTGAGGTGGTATTGCTCCGACTGATGCTGAATATTGCCCGTGTTGAGCAGCCTAATGAACAATTGCCTGCGCTATTGCATGATCTGCAACAACAACTCGACAGCACTTTTGCAATGCAGCATGTACCAAAACTGTGCTTTGTGTTGTGCTATCCATTTACACAGGAATGTTTTATTTACCATGCCCAAAGCACACAGCTTGAACGACAAGATTTAAACCAGATTCAGTCTGTGCTGTTAAATCAGACCTACTATGCACAGTCGCAAGTTGAGAACCTGCTACAGATTCAGAACCATCAGGCTCGCTTGTTGGTGCTTGGGCAAGAAATGGTGGTGTGGCGTTTGTATGTACAACAGATCAATGGGATAGAAAGCAGTATCCAGCCGTATTTACAACAACTCGATGATGCCTTGCAACAAGGCTTTCAGCACTGGATTGAACAGCAACAAAAACGGCAGGCAATTTTACTCAAAGAGCGCCGTGAATTTGCTGCAGAACTTCATGACAGCATTGCACAGGTACTGGGTTTTTTACGCCTGAAATCGGTACAACTGCACAGCCTTTGTAAAAATCAGCCGACTTATAGCGCACTGTTACCATTGAGTGAAGATCTTGCCAGTTATACCCATTATGCCTATCAGCAAACGCGTGAATTGATTACGGCTTCACGTTTAGCCTATCAAGAACTGGATTTTGCTTCAGCACTAAAAAAAGTCATGGATGAATTTGCACATCAGTCCAGCATTTCCTTTGAACTGGACAATCGTGTAGCACATCTGAACGTTAGTGCCAAATATGCCATGCAACTGCTCTACATTATTCGGGAAAGCCTGAGCAATGTGGTGCGACATTCTCATGCTTCAAGCGCACAGGTACGTATTGAATATCTGGCTTCAGGGGCATTGCAGATTTGTATTTGTGACAACGGACGTGGCATTCAATTAAAGAACAAACGCAGTGATAGTTTTGGTCTGGAAATCATGCAGGAGCGAGCGGAACGCATTGGGGCGGAACTACGTTTTGTTTCCAATTCGCCGCAAGGCACCTGCGTCATGCTGCATTTAGAACAACATTAGAGGAATATGCCCATGTGTAAAGTCAGTATTGTCGATGATCACGCACTATTTCGCCGTGGTGTTGCCGATATTATTCGGCAGGAACAAGGCTATGTTGTACTTGCCGAATATGCGTCAGGTGCGGATTTTTTGCAGGATTTACCCGAACAATATCCCGATGTGCTGCTGCTCGATGTGCAAATGCCAAATGAGTCGGGTTTGGAGATTTTAAAGCACATTCGCCAGAGTGATCAGGAGTTAAAAGTGATTATTTTAACGGCTTGTGAAGATGAGCAGGTGGTGATTGATGCAATACAGCTTGGCGCCAATGGATTTTTGCCCAAAGATACTTTGCCCGAAGTGATTGTACAAAAATTGCAGGATGTACTGGATGGGCAGATTATCTTACATGGGCAAGGCGTAAATATTCTGGCGCGGCAAGTACGCCGTGTACAGCCGCAACTCAGTGAAGCTGAATCTTGGCAAATCGATCAGCAAGAACAGCAAGATTTGGCAGATATGACCGCTCGTGAAAGGGAAACCTTATTACTGATTGCTAAAGGGCTGAACAATAAACTGATCGCGCGCGAACTTGGAATTAGTGATGGTACAGTCAAAGTCTATGTCAAAAGTCTGTTACGAAAACTGAATGTGCATTCGCGTTTGGAGTTGTCTGTGTGGGCGCATCAACATCTCAAATCACTGCGGAGCTGAGGTGGATATGCTGAAACTGTTTCGCCGTCCTGCGCAGGTTTATCCTTTGCAACTATTGCAAACTTACTGGTCGCCTGTATTTGACCGTTTTGCCGAAGTGGTACTGATTGTTGATCAGTACCTGAATATCTATAAAAGTAATATCATCTGGCAGCAATTTAGCCGCACCGATGGTCGGGATTTGACTCAATGGTTGTACCCCGAAGATGTTTATCAACTCAAAAGCCTGCTCAGCTCGCCACAGTTGACTAAAAACTGTCGTGTCCGCCTGATGGATGCCCAGCAAAACTTACGCTGGTTTGAGCTCTCGGCCAATTATTTGCTGAGTCAACCCGATAGTCAGCAGTATTTCTGGTGTTTACTACTGTCAGATCAGACCGAAAAAATTAAACAACAATATCTACAATCGGCACAGCAGCGGAGTCTCAATGACCTGATTAAGCGTTTGCCGATGATGCTGTACCGTTCCCGCAATGATTTCGACTGGACTATGGAATACATCAGTGATGGCTGTTTCGATGTGACAGGCTATACACCTGCGGAATTACTCAATACGCCACGTTATGGGCAAATGATTCACCCTGAAGATGCACCTTCAGTGTGGTCTGCGGTACAAGATGCACTGAATCAGAAAGAATTTTTCAATGTGATATATCGTATATTGCCCGATGAAGAGCGTGTGGTGTGGGTGCAGGACATTGGTTGGGGCGTTTACTCTGAAAGCGATATGATTTTGGCAGTTGAGGGAATTATTTGGTGTTCACAGCAGGCTAAATCCTAAGAAACCCTTAAGAATTAAGCCTATATGCCTTTAATTTGTGTATTTTTTATTAAAGTGAATGTTATTCGGATATTGCCCGTGATTTAATCCAACTACAAATGTTGAATTTAAGAAATCACCATGATTAAAAAATATCCTAGAACTATGATGGCTATTCACTGGATTACGCTGATTGCTGTTGCGACAGCTTATATTACCAGTGGGAATCCATTAAAAGATCCTCAACTTGGAACAATTCATATTCTTTCTGGCGGGACCGTGTTTGTTTTATTTTGTTTGCGATGTATCGCTTTTTTACTGTTACATAAAGATTTTCCAAAAAATGAAATCATCAATAAACTACAAAATTTTCTATTTAAAACAGTCAAAGTGCTTTTATATGCGTTGCTCATAATTGTGCCTGTTTCAGGATATCTTGCTTTGTCGAGTATTGCAGACAGTTATTCACTTTTTGGTCAAAATGTATATGTCATTGAAAGTTTATATGGTGATTTTTATTTAGGGGACATTCATCAAGTGTTGGGTAATGTATTTGTTTCACTTGTCGGATTTCATGCTTGTGCTGCCTTATTTCATCATTTCTTTCTTAAAGATAATGTTTTGAAGTCGATGATATAACGGGCTTGTTTGATTGATGAGTCATGTTTGGATTAGTCAAATGCGCTGATAAATCTATGCAACTTTTATGACTCAATAACATGCGATTATTTATGCTAAATCATGCATTTGAAATGCGTCCGAGCAGAATATGAAACAGGTAATTGTCGTGATTGGGGTAGGGGGGGATTGGTCAGATAATTGCCTGACGGATTAGTATAGACAAACTCAAAACTTGATAATCTCAGTCATCAGTCGAGATTTTTGCTTGAACCTGCCTTTTTAGGCAGGTTTTTTATTGCAAATTTTAAGAGCTGTTTCACGGTATCCCATTTGTGTTACCCCATCTTAGGAATTTCACGATCACAGACTTCGTCCTATGTTAATTGCATAGTGTTTCTACACTTTAACTCTTTTAATAAAATCACATGGGGATAAAGCTATGACGCGAGTTGCAATTATAGGTGCAGGGCCAAGTGGGATGGCGCAATTAAGAGCATTTCAGTCTGCTCAAGCCAAAGGTGCGGATATTCCTGAAATCGTTTGTTTTGAAAAACAGGCGGATTGGGGAGGGCTATGGAATTATACATGGCGCACAGGGATCGATGAAAATGGTGAACCTGTGCATGGCAGTATGTACCGTTATCTATGGTCAAATGGCCCGAAAGAAGCTTTAGAGTTTGCTGATTATAGTTTTGATGAACACTTTGGCAAACCGATTGGCTCTTATCCTCCACGTGCAGTGCTTTGGGATTATATTAAAGGGCGGGTCGAAAAAGCCAATGTGCGCCGTTATGTGCGTTTCAACAGTGCCGTGCGTCATATTGAGTTTAATGAACAGACTCAGCAGTTTGCAGTGAGTGTGCATGATCATAATCAAGATGTAGTGTATACCGAAATCTTTGATTATGTCGTGGTTGCCAGCGGGCATTTCTCTACACCAAAAGTGCCTGAATATGATGGTTTTAAAAGTTTTGGCGGGCGCATCTTACATGCGCATGACTTTAGAGATGCTCTAGAGTTTAAAGATAAAACTGTGTTGGTGGTGGGCAGTAGCTACTCTGCCGAAGACATTGGTTCACAATGCTACAAATATGGCGCAAAACAGATTATTAGTTGCTACCGTAATAGTCCGATGGGTTATAAATGGCCTGCAAATTGGTCAGAACGCCAGAAATTATTACGTGTTGATCAGACGCATGCGTATTTTGCTGATGGAACAAGTGCCGAGGTTGATGCCATTATTTTATGTACAGGTTATCTGCATCATTTCCCGTTTATGGAAGAGTCAATTCGCTTAAAAACCGATAATCGTTTGTATCCACTAGGGTTGTATAAAGGTGTTGTTTGGGAGAAAAATCCGAAACTGTTTTATTTGGGCATGCAAGACCAGTGGTATACCTTCAATATGTTTGATGCACAGGCATGGTATGTGCGCGATATTATTTTAAACCGTATGGCTTTGCCGAGTTTATCAGAAATGCAAGCACATACTTTAGCATGGCATGAAGAGGAAAAGACCCTGACTGATGCTGCACAAATGTATAAGTTTCAAGGTGATTACATTTTAGAGCTGATAGAAGCCACTGATTATCCAACTTTTGATATTGAAGCCATGCGTTTAATTTTTCTTGAATGGAAAAAGCATAAAAAAGAAGACATCATGACCTTCCGCGATCATATTTACCGTTCAGCGATTACAGGCACGTTGGCAGCACCGCATCATACGCCGTGGCTGGATGCCCTTGATGATTCGCTTGAAGCTTACTTGACGGATACGCCAGAAGTGCCGCAGAAAAAAGTGGGGTAGGTTGAGTTTCTGTACAAACCTATGCTTAGAATATTGAAAATTACTGCATAGTGATGATGGAGTATGATGTATTTGACTCGTAGTTCAGTATCAACCCACTATGTCTTGCACATTGATTGAAAAATATTTCAATCTTGTTCAGGTTCGACCTACTTTTCTTTTGGGAAAAGTAGGCAAAACCATCTGTCAGTTGCAAACTCGGTCAAATACCATCACTGTTTTAATATATTGAAAAACAGCATTTTAAAAATATAGCTCTGACCTCAGACATGCAACTGACGTTTCCATGTATCTTATTGTGTTTATCAATTTGATATTGACTCAAGTTAATTGGTTAAAAACCAATTCGTTGTATGTAATTATCCTTGATATTTGCTCATGCTGAATGTCATCCACTTTCCATTATTCATGAATTCTAACCACTCGGCATCTTATGGTGAGTACATGAAGGACGTCTTACGAGTGATGTTACTTTTTTAAAAAAGTAACCAAAACTTTGTCATCCACAAAACCTGTCTAATATCGGCATTGAGTCCATTATATTGCAAAAGCAACATCGAACAAAGACCACGCAGGTTGTGGATGACCTCTAGCACGAGCAGATACAGAGGGTATTCTCTAACTAATTTAAAACCAGTCAATTCACTTGACTGGTTTTTTGCTTTTTTAAACTCCACGAACTTGCATTACCCCCTTAGAGGTATGTTTTAAAGGGAATTGATTGAATGAATTAAATAATTTAAATATTTGATTATATTAATTTATTTATTGGAGTAACTGCCATGCAAGAGGCTATGCGAAGCACTCCGAGTTATCGGCAGGCACAGGAGCTCAAACCTGTACATGGGCAATATCTGTTGATTTTACAACAAGCCAATACCTTAGAAGCACAGCATCTGGCTGAACAGTTTGCAGCATTCCCAACGTTGCTTGCAACTTCAGAGGCATTTTCAGATGAACTCACAGCCCAGTTGCAACAGGCATATGCAGGCCTACATGTGGTGCTGTGTGGCAATGAAATCTTTTTATGGCAAGTCACGCAAAGCTTGATGGCACAAGGCTTGATGAAAGATGAAATTCAACTGGTTCAAACCCAGTCTGAACTTAAAAAAGTTTACTGCGTACATTGTGGTGAAACGCAAACCACGACTGCCGAAGAGTTTTGTAGTTGTGAGCATTGCGGTGTGTATTTGCTGATTCGCAGTCATTTTTCCGAGCGTTTAGGTGCGTATATGGGGGTATGTGCCAACCCTGATCAACCGATGCAAGCGGAGGGCGTATGTCTACATTAATTCCTGTGCGTGTGCGCGATATTCAGCAAGTCACGCCATTGATTCGTGAATTTACTTTAGAGGCGCTGGATCAGCCTTTACCTGCATTTTCTTCTGGCAGCCATGTGGTGGTGCAGTTACCTTTGCCAGATCGGATGTTGCGTAATGCCTATTCACTGACCAATGACCCAGCACACGATGATCACTACAAAATCGCAGTACGCCTGCAAGATGACTCGCGTGGCGGCTCTCGCTTTTTACATGAACAGGTCATGATAGGTGATGTGTTGAATATCTCCGCGCCGTTGAATTTATTTGCCCTACATTCACAGGCACATAAGCATGTGTTTATTGCAGGTGGCATCGGGATTACGCCATTTTTGGCACATATCCGTGAGCTGATGCATACAGGTCAAGCCTTCGAGTTGCACTATGCCTGCCGCGATCAAATCAGTAATGCCTATGAAACACTGCTGACCGAGTTATTTCCTGAGCAGGTGCATATTTATTCTGAAAAAACTGCGCGCCGTTTGGATGTAATGCAGTTGTTGCAGCAACAAAGTTTAAACAGCCACGTTTATGTCTGCGGCCCAGAACGCCTGACTCAGGCGGTACAAGATGCAGCGCAAACTTTGGGCTGGTCAAAGCAGCGTGTTCACGCCGAAGCTTTTGCAGCGCCTGCGGCAGGTGCTCCATTTACAGCCTATCTCACTCAAAGCCAACAGGAAATCGAAGTTCCAAGTGATTACAGCCTGCTTGAAGCCTTAGAAAAACATGAAATTCCCGTGACCAGTTTATGTCGTGGTGGCGTGTGCGGGCAGTGTGCAACCAAATATACAGGTGATGTTGAGCATCATGACCATTATTTAAACCCACAGGAACGTGAGCAATTGTTGATGCCGTGTGTGTCACGAGGCAAACAAGGCTGTCGGATTGAGCTTGAGCTATAGGAGAACTGCCATGACCGTACAATTTAACCCTGCGGAAAATATGCGTGATCAGTTTCATTATCACAACAGCGCCAAAGCTATCGCACGGTTTCCATTTCCATTTCCTGAAGACAGTTACATGTATTCGGTGAATATCGAGCCTGCATTATCTAAGCCAGGAACGATCTTTGAACATTGGTTTGACATTGACGAGCATTATCTGACCGAGGTCAATGAGCGTGCCTTGACCCTAAAAAGTGACCCGAAACGCTGCATTGTATTGCCACATATGCAACAGGCTGCATGGGATTTTCTGGAAATGGCAATGCTGCATTTGTCAGCAGATTATCCTGAACATTTTCAGTTGGAACGGCAGGGCAAGGCGTGGCACTGGATCAACCGCCCGATGAATATCGATGTGCATTTTCAGTTTGGTGATGACTCAAGCCTGCCGCTACCCGCATTTGAGTTTATTTCACGCCAGTTGCAGGGTGATATTGCCTTACTCGATCAGCGAGAAGGTGATCTGTTTATGGATGCAGGCATGATTACAGGGCCTGCGGATTGGTCCTTAAACTTTGATGCGGGCATGAGCTTTAAACAGTGGCATGCACCTGTACCGAAACTGGCACACGATGCAGGCGTGTTTGAACGGGCGCTGAAATTTTTGCTCAACATTCAGGTTGGGCATCCGTACCGCCGTTTGAATTGGACGATGACCATCAATCCACGCATGGACACCTCTTCAGAAACTTTTCATTTGTGGGGGCATGAGCGTGGCTTGGTCACTAAAGACAATGCAGGTGAGTTAGTGCATTTACGGGTTGAGCTGCAAATGATGCCACGTCTTGCACGTAGCAACGCGCTGTTATTTAGCATTCGCACTTATCTGATTAGTCTGAATGATCTGGCCACCAATCCCGCATGGGCAAAACGCCTGCATCGGGTGATTCGGGACTTGCCTGAGTCAATTGCCGACTACAAAGGCATTAGCCGTTACCGCGAACCACTGGTGCAATGGCTGAGTCAGTTCGACCAAGAATAAACCATGATTTAACAATGAATTGATATTGATACAAAATGAAGGAAAAATACTTATGGCAAATTTATGGCGTATTTCAGCACTGGCAGAACGTCACCGTCAGCTTGGCTCAAATCTGGAAGACTGGAATGGTATGGGAACGGCATGGACCTATGCCAGTGACACTGCTGAGCATTATCTGGCGATCCGAACCAAAGCAGGTTTGATGGATGTTTCAGGTCTGAAAAAAGTGCATTATGTGGGGCCACATGCAGAAAGCTTGCTCGAATATGCCACCTCACGCGACATTTCTAAGCTTTATCCAGGCAAGTCGGTGTATGCCACCATGCTGAATGAAGAAGGAAAATTTGTCGATGACTGCGTGATTTATCGTACAGGGCCGAATGCCTTTATGGTGGTACACGGCACAGGGATTGGTTTGGAAATGCTGACCCGTTCGGCAACAGGCCGCCAAGTTGCGGTGCTGTTTGATGATGACCTGCATGATTTATCCTTACAGGGGCCTTTGGCAGTGGATTTCCTTGCGGAATATATCCCTGATATTCGCAACTTACCGTATTTCCATCACATACAGACCAAACTGTTTGGTTGCCCTGTGATGATTTCACGCACAGGCTATACGGGCGAGCGTGGTTATGAAATTTTCTGCAAGGCCATGGATGCACCGCTGATTTGGGATACGATTTTAGAAAAAGGTGGGAAGTACGGCATTATTCCATGCTCATTTGTGACTTTGGACTGGTTACGCGTAGAAAGTTATTTACTGTTTTATCCTTATGATAACTCTGAGTATTTCCCATTTAAAAATGACAAGTCAGGCGATAGCTTATGGGAACTTGGACTCGACTTTACCGTTTCACCGAGTAAGGGCGAATTTCGCGGCGGCTATGAGCATAAACGCTTGCAAGGTAAAGAACGCATCAAGATTTTTGGTGTGATGCTCGAAGGTGAGCAAGCTGCGCAAATGGGTGATACCTTGTGGGATGGCGATACGCAAATCGGGGTGATTACCTGTGGTATGTATTCACCACTCAGCAAGAAGTCAGTGGCTTTAGCACGGGTTGATGTACCTTATGCGGTGCAAGGACGCGAGATTCAGGTCAAAGGCAGTTTGGAAGTCAATGCGATTACCCATACTTTACCGTTTGATGATCCACAAAAACTCAAAAGAACAGCAAAAGGTTAATTTGCCTTATTACATCCAAAATCCTGCATCCAGCAGGATTTTTTTTATGGGAATTTGCTGTGTCATATAAATAGCCTAAGCATTTTTAAAAAGATTAACGAGCAGATCAAAATGAAAACTATACAAAATTCTCTTGCATCTATTTTTTGAATTCTATTATATTGGATTAATATTCTAATATATTGAATATAAAAAGGAGGGTTATGAGCGAACAACAACCTGATATTAATCAGCACATCGCCCAGCATATCCGTGAACTACGTCTTGCTAAAGGCTATTCACTCGAGCAGTTGGCGGCACGAAGTGGGGTTAGCCGCTCCAGTATTTCCCTGATTGAGCGTGCTGCAACCAGCCCTACAGCGGTGATTCTTGAAAAACTTGCTGCCGCTTTGGATGTTTCATTGGCGAGTCTATTTGTCTTTGATACAACAACCAGTGAGTCACCATTATTACGTTATGAGCAGCAGAAGCAATGGCGTGATCCTGCATCGGGTTATCTACGACGTAATTTGTCGCCTGTGAGTGTGGCATCACCGATGCAACTGGCTGAAATTACTTTCCCTGCAAATACGCAGGTTTCTTATGACTTTGTACCGCGTGAGGTCAAAGTTTATCAACAGATTTGGCTGTTAGAAGGTGAAATGAAAATTCACTGTGGCGAACAGAGCTATACCTTGCAGCAAGGTGATTGCCTGTCGATTCAACTAAATCAGCCCATCGTTTTTCAAAATTTTACAGCCCAAGAAGCTCGTTACTTGGTAGCAGTGTGTGAAATGTAATGACAATAGGAATACAAGCAATGTACAAAAGTGAAAATATTCAACTCATTGAATGTAATGAAGCTGAGCATGCTCAAGCTATTTTAGACATTTTTAATGAAGCGATTTTAAACTCAACGGCGTTGTATGATTATAAACCGCGCAGTTTGGAACAGATTCAAACTTGGTTTGCCTCTAAACGTGAACATGGTTTTCCCGTGATTGGTGCAGCCGATATTGAAGGCAAGTTACTTGGCTTTGCCAGTTGGGGCAGCTTTCGCGCATTCCCTGCGTATAAATATACGGTTGAACACAGTATTTATATTCATCATGAAGAACGTGGGCGCGGTTTAGGAAAACTGTTGTTGCAAGCCCTGATTGAACGCGCAAAACAACACGGGCAGGTACATGTGTTGATTGGCTGTATTGATGCCAGTAATCAGGCGAGCATAGCCTTGCATGAACGTTTAGGTTTTGAACATTCGGGAACATTCCCGCAGGTCGGTTTTAAGTTTGGACGTTGGCTGGATGCAGCATTTTACCAGTTGATTCTGCCTACACCTTTAAATCCAAAAGATGATGTTTGAGATAAAATAGAAATCTGAGAGAGCAGAATCAAATTGTGATTAAAAGTTCCTTCTCCCTCTTGGGATGAGGAACATTCTGCAAGAGGATGAAGGTATCTTAATGGTGAGTCTATTATTTAAAATAGTAACTGATGAAAAACGCCTTTTATATCAAAAAATATTAATACACTTTCTGCAATAAATCCTGCAAATGCGCTTTGATCTCTGCCCATTCTCCAGCACGAATACTGTACATGACGGTATCACGCACTGTGCCATCTTTGCGCGGTTGATGATGGCGCAAAACTCCATCTTTTTTTGCACCTAAACGTTCAATCGCCCGTTGGCTGCGGTAATTAAAATTATCCGTACGAAAGCCCACAAGCTGTGCACCTAAATCTTCAAAGGCATGGCGTAATAGCAGGAATTTACAGGTGGTATTCACATGGGTTCTCTGCACCGAAGCAGCATACCAGGTATAACCAATTTCAAGGCGCTGAATGTTGGGCACAATATCGTGATAACTGGTGGTTCCGAGTACTTTGCCTGTTTGTGTGTTAATGACTGCAAAGGCTTGGCGTTGTTGCTGTTCGCGCTGTTGTAAGGCATGTTCAATATACGCTGCAACCTGATCGGGATGTGGAGCAGAAGTGACGCGAATATTCCACAGTTCACCATCTTGTGTAGCTGCAATCAAACTTTGCAAATGTTCGATGCTCAGTGGTTCAAGACGAAGGTTGTCATGTTCAAGGGTTGGTGCAGCAGCTAACCAGTTCATTTTGTTTATACTCGATCAAGTAAAGATATGGAGATAGAAAAGCAGAATCTAACTCGATTTTTTTCATCGCTTACTTTTTCCAACGAGAGAAATGTAAAGTGGAAAAATCATCATGAAAGCAGTCGATTTTCTCTGTAAAAATAACAAAAAGAGTAAAGCAAGTCTAAAAATCAATGCAAGGTTAGTTCTTTATCATTCATGGCAAGCTTTAATGAAGGATCGAACTTTTCTAGGGTTAATATTCAAGATCGATTTGGCTGTCTTTGAGAGTAGTTTGCATCAGGGATTCTGATCTTGATGAAGAAAGCAAAGATGAGAGACACAGATGATGCTTGATCTTTAAAAAAAGTGAGGAGAATACTCCACGAAGCAATCAAGCTTTTGTTGTACTGACCCTTATAATGTATATATGGCGGCATCCATGCTGCCGATCATGAGCATTCAGGTTGTATCTGGAATTTGGTTTTATAATGCATCCACACCAGTTTCGCCTGTGCGAATCCGAATTACCTGTTCTAGATGGGATACAAAAATTTTGCCATCACCAATTTTACCTGTTGCGGCAGCTTTGCTAATCGCTTCAATGGCTTGATCAAGTGCTGAATTGTCCAGTGCAATTTCAAGTTTGACTTTAGGTAGAAAATCCACCACATACTCTGCACCGCGGTACATTTCAGTATGTCCTTTTTGTCGACCTGCGCCTTTGACTTCAGTCACGGTTACGCCTTGTACACCAATAGCTGCGAGTGCTTCACGCACATCATCCAGTTTGAACGGTTTTATAATTGCAGTGATCAGTTTCATTATTATATCCTCTTAAAGTAAAAGACACCTGAAACATTCAGATGTCTGGTCGGTTGTTATAATTTAAATTAAACCTTCAATGCCGCTAATCTCACCGCCGAATTCTGAAATGGCATCTTGCAGGACTTGCCACAAATACAGCGCTGCGGCACGGTCGCAGAGAATATTCAGTTTTTGCGTTTGCAGGTCACTGACATTGATCACGATGGCATTCACTCGTGCCACCGAGGTTTGCGCCACTTTACCCACTGGAAAGGCTTCAGTTGATAAATCCACGGCACAGAGTTTTGCCATAATTTCGGTATTGAACTGACCTGTCAGTTGTATCCATGCGTGGCTGTCCTGACGTGGTAACAAATAGTTGGCGTATTGTTCATCGGGTCGCCAGTCATTTTCAAGCTGGGCAATCCGTTCACCAAAATCATCCAGACTGCCCAAAACTAAATATTCCGTCATCGACAGTCGCGCAATCCAGCTACCATCGACCTGTGCCAGAGCATGGTTGGGACGTTCAGGCAGGCTAAAACCAAAACGGTGCAAATAGGCTGCACTGTCCAAGCCACGAAAACCCACACGTGACAAATTGGTCAGGTCAACTACCGCACAGTGCTGAATTTTTCGTTCAGCCTGAGAAGTTGCTTCGCTTAAAAATTCGCGTTTGCTACGTCCAAAAACATTATAAGGTTGTTGTGCAATTGGACTGTGTTCAGTTGCTAGAGTTTGCATCATCAAACCTCCTGCCGTTGGTTGTCTGGATCATAAAATGGGGCTTTGACCACTTTGGCATGGACCATTGCGCCGTGTTCTACCCGAATCGGGAAGTTTTGCCCGATTTCACTTTGTTCAATTCCGACATAGGCCAAGCCAATAATCTTGTCGAGCGTTGGCGAGTATTCACAAGAAGTGATGTTGCCTGTGATTTTGTCGCCATTGAGGACAATATGTCCTTCAAGCGGTTGAGTCTGATGTTTGTCCAGTTCAAATGCCACCAGTTTGCGTTTTAAAGGCTGTGCTTCCAAAATCGCAATCGAACGTTTACCGACAAACCACGGTTTTTTGCGTGCAACCGCCCAGCCCAGATCCACCTCTTGTGGATGAGTCATGCCATCGGTGTCTTGGCTGATGATAATGTGACCTTTTTCAAGACGCAGTAAACGCTGGCTTTCCACGCCAAATGGCTGCATGTTAAAGGGTTGACCTGCCTGCAGGAGGGTATCCCACATGTATTCGCCAAAACGTGCAGGGAAATGTATTTCATAACCGAGTTCACCGACAAAGCCGACCCGTAAAATCCGTACAGGAATGCCATGAATCGTGCCTGTACGCACGCCTAGATATGGGAAAGCTGCATTGGATAAATCCACATCCTGACAGACTTTTTGCATGACTTGGCGTGAGTTCGGCCCTGCAATATTCAGCGCTGCGAGTGCTGTGGTGACGTTAGAAATATCAATACTGAGACGCCACTGGGCATTCCATTTCAACATTTGTTGATAAATCCGATCGACACCACTGGTGGTTGCAGTCACATAAAAATGGTTTTCACTCAGGCGCGCAGCCACACCATCGTCAATCACCACGCCATGTTCATTGGTCATCACGGCATAACGGGTTTTCCCAACAGGAAGTTTGGCAAAACCAAAGGTATATAAACGGTTTAAAAACTCGGCGCTATCTGGGCCGCGAACATCTAGTCCACCCAGGGTTGAGACATCAATGATGCCGACATTTTGATGCACGTTTTGTACTTCACGTGCAATGTGTTCTAGGCGCTGTTCAGGATTGCCATAAAAAGCAGGGCGTTGCCAGTTGCCCGCAGGCATCATTTTTGCACCTGCTGCAAGGTGGCGAGCATGCATTGGAGTTTGGCGAAATGGGTCGAAACCACGTCCCGCAACATGTGCCAGTTTCTCGGCAGTAAACGGAGGGCGGGCAGTGGTCACACCTGTTTCGCTGATACTGCGTTGAGTCGATTTTGCCACCAAACGTGCTGTTGGCAGTGCAGAGTGACGACCTTGCGATGGTCCCATACCGACAGTCGAAAAGCGTTTGACCAGTTGTACATCGCGATAACCACTTTTGGTGGCATTGACGATATCGCGAATTTGCAGATCTTCATCGAAATCGACAAATTCTTTACCTTTAGGGTGTTCAAAGATCGGCCAAGGAAAATTCATTGAGCTTTCTTTAACATTTGGTGCAGTGATTTTGCTGGCATCTTCGCCACGCAAAGCGGTAACTGCAACTTTGGCAATGTAGCTGGCATCTTGTAAAACATGCTCAATCTGGTGAATACCATTGACCGAACCTGTAATCGACAAGCCTTTTGGTAAGCCTGAAATGTTAAATGCCGCTTGTTGATCGTTGTAGCTCAGCTTGCCACCCGCCTGACATAGCAGCTGATACACAGGCATGTAACCTGCTGACATGCACAGGACATCACAGTCAATTTTCTGAGCGTTGGCATCGACCTGACCTTCAGCCACGATGCGGCGTACATCCACACCAGTCAGGTGCTGCATGCCACTATTGTGCAAGGCTTCATATACAGTGCTACTCAAATGACAGGCAATACCTTTGGCTTTTACCGCACTCAATAAGGTAGTATCAGATGCTACAGGACGCATATCCACCACGGCTTTGACGGTTACACCTGCTTCCGCCAAATCTAGGGCTGTTAAATAACCATCATCATGTCCAGTCAACACCACTGCCGTTTGCGCAGGTTTCACTGCATAGAGTTTCATCAGGCGTTGTGCCGCACTCGACAAAATCACACCAGGCAAGTCATTGTTACGGAAAATCACGGGTTGATCGAAGCTGCCACTCGCCACGATACATTGCGCTGCACGGACTTTGTACATGCGTTTGCCTTGGATAATCGGCAAATAATGATCGGTAAACCATGCATTACAAGTGGCTTCAGTCAGTACAGTAATCTGTGCGTGTTGTTCAACGGCACTGACTAGACGTTGTTTGAGTTCAGCCGCTTGTTTGCCTGCTGCATCAAGGCGAGCATAGTTCAGACTACCCCCCAAGATTTTCTCTTGTTCAATCAGTAGAACTTTCGCGCCTAACTCTGCTGCTGTCAGTGCTGCCTGTAAACCCGCAGGGCCTGCACCAATAATGGCAACATCGGTAAACAAATAGGCTTTGTCGTAATATTCAGGCTGAAAGTTGAGATCCAGAACCCCCAAACCTGCCTTTTTACGAATAATCGGTTCCCAAAGTTTCCAGACGCCTTTCGGTTTGTAGAACGAGCGATAGTAAAACCCGACAGGCATAAACTTGGAAAATTTACCCAAAAAGGCATCCGAGTCTTTCAGGAGTGAACCTGAAAAGTTTTGCCCAGTGACTTGCATATTCGGTTTAATCACCGTGGTATCGGCAAGCACATTGGCTTCTTCAGGCAGTTGCACCAAAGTGTTGGCATCTTGTCCTGCCATGGTTAGCGGTGCGCGTGGACGATGGTATTTAAATGAGCGTGACATAATCCAGCGCTGATTGGCAACGAGCGCACTGGCAATACTGTCACCTGCAAAGCCCTGGAAACGGCTGTGGTCAAATTCAAATTCAACAGGCTGTTGGCGATTAATTAACAGCCCATAAGGCAGGGGTAATCGGTTCATGTCAAAGACTCCTTGTGAACTGAAGATGGGCTGCTTTCATTAAATTCGACCCGTTGCTGAAACAACTCTTTTGGGTCATAAGTTTTTAAAATTTCATCGGTAATGGTGTTGCGTTCGGCAATAAACCAATAACTGCTTGGAGCATGCATCCACCATTCACGCACAATGCCTGCAAGGTTGTCGCAGTTAAACACGTAATCTGCCCATTCATAGTCGCTACAGTGGTTTTGGTCTGGCATGTCTTTGAGTTCGCCACCATAGACAAATTCACTGATATTGCGTGGACCATTGAGTGGACAAGGCATAATTTTCATCAGATTCTCCTTAGTGGCTCGCCGCAGTTGCGCCCATTTCATTGACTTGCTGGAAGGTGCTGAAACGCTCCAGTGCAAAAGGTTCAATCAGGCGAGGGGTCTTGCCAGTTGCCACCAGTTCTGCCATGGTCTTGCCGCAGATCGGCGTGGCTTTAAAGCCCCAGGTTCCCCAACCTGCATCGAGGTAGTAATTATCAACAGGCGATTTTCCCATAATCGGGCTGTAGTCGGGGGTCATATCAGTAATGCCTGCCCATTGGCGCATGAGTTTGACATTGGCCATAAACGGGAACATTTCAATGGCATGTGCCAGTAAGCTTTCTTTCAAGTCTAGAGTTGAGCGAGTGTTATACAGTGGATATGGATCTGAACCACCACCAAACACGATTTCGCCACGGCTGGTTTGTTGTACATAACAGTGCAAAGCCGATGAACTGACCAGTGGTGTCAGGAAGGGTTTAAACGGCTGAGAAACCATGGCTTGTAACGGGAAGGTCTGAATTGGTGCGCGGATCTTGGCTTTTGCCATTAAAATCGAAGATGCTCCTGCAATGGCTTGTACTGCACAGCCACATTGCACTGTGCCACGATTGGTTTTGATGGCTTTGATTTTATTGTTCTCAATCACCAGATCCTGCACTTCGGTGAGTTGATGGATTTCCACGCCACGCTTGGCAGCTTCTTTGGCATAACCCCAAGCCACGGCATCGTGACGTGCAGTTGCACCATCGATATGCCAAAGTCCAGCCAACACAGGCAAATGTGCAGGGTCAAGATTCAGGCAAGGCACTAACTCTTTAATCTGCTGGCGATCCAGCATTTCGGTACGTCCACCAAAGTGTTTGTTGACTTCGGCACGTTGGCGGAAGGCACGGACAGTCGAGTCAGTATGTGCCAGTGTGAGCTGCCCACGCTCAGAATACATAATGTTGAAATCAAATTCGTTGGAGAGATTTTTAAATAAGTTGACCGATTCGGCATAAAACTCGACGCCTTCGGAGGTTAGGTAGTTGGAACGAATCACTGCCGTATTACGTGCAGTATTGCCCCCACCTAAATAGGCTTTTTCCAGAACCGCAATATTGGTAATACCGTGATATTTAGACAGGTAGTAGGCTGTCGCAAGACCATGCCCACCACCGCCAATAATCACCACATCATAATGCGGTTTCAGAGCCGTCGGTGGAGGTAAATCCACTTCGACAGGATATTCAGAACTTAATCCATATTTCAGTAGACTAAATGGCATGAGTCCTCCACAGCGCTAGGCATTGACTTAAACGGAAGTTGAATGAGTTTGTGCATGCTGCAACTTCGCGGCATGTACTGTATTTTTCATCAGGTAGGCAATGGTCATTGGACCAACACCACCGGGTACTGGGGTAATGGCACTGACCATCGGCAGGACATCTTCATAGTCCACATCACCGACCAGACGGTTTTTGCCATTTTCCTGAATGCGGTTAATGCCGACATCAATCACCACTGCATTGGTTTTTAAATAAGATGAGTTGATCATGCGCGGACGTCCCACCGCTGCGACCACGATGTCACCCAACTGGCAAAGCTGTGCCAAATCCTGACTTTTGGAATGCACCACAGTTACGGTGCAGTTTTCCTTGAGCAGTAAAGCTGCCATTGGTTTGCCGACAATATTGGAACGCCCAACCACAACAGCATGCAGTCCAGTTAGATCTCCCAAAGTATCTTTAAGCAGGCGAATACAGCCTGTTGGCGTGCAAGGGGTGAGTACATCACGCCCCTGACTTAAACCGCCGACATTTTTACTATGGAAACCATCGACATCTTTTTTCGGGTCGATACGTTCCAGAACCGCGGTTTCATCGATATGTTTTGGCAATGGCAGTTGTACCAAGATGCCATGTACGCTGTGATCTGCGTTCAGTTCATCAATTTTTGCGAGTAGTTCCATTTGGCTAAGTTCGGCAGGAAAACGAAATTCCAATGAACGAATGCCGACCATCAGGGCTTTTTCGACCTTGTTACGGACATAAACCTGACTTGCAGGGTCTTCACCGACCAAAACCACAGCGAGGCAAGGTGTAATACCTTGCTGTTGCAGAGCAGCAACATCGTGTTTAACTTCTTCGAGTACCTGTGCAGCGGTGGCTTTACCATCGATGACGGTAATTTCAGATGCTGTAAATTGACTGAGTAAACTCATTTGAACACCACCGTACGATTGTCGTTGAGGAATACGCGGTGTTCGACAAAGTATTTCACCGCTTTAGATAGGGCGATGGTTTCTGTGTCACGACCAAGAGAGACCAAATCTTCAGGCATATAGGCATGGTCAACGCGTTGCACGGCTTGCTCAATGATTGGACCTTCATCCAAGTCGCTGGTCACAAAGTGCGCCGTTGCACCAATCAGTTTCACGCCACGGTCAAAGGCTTGGTGATAAGGTTTTGCACCTTTAAAACCTGGTAAGAATGAATGGTGAATGTTGATGGCACGACCTGATAACTGTTTGCATAGATCGTTAGACAGAATCTGCATATAACGTGCAAGAATGACCAGTTCAGTGCCTGTTTCATCAACAATTTTGATCAGCTCTTGTTCTTGCTGTGTTTTATTGCCTTTAGTGACAGGCAAGTAGATAAAACGAATACCTTCACGTTCTGCAACGGCACGCAAATCTAAATGGTTGGAAACAATTGCAGTAATTTCAAAATCTAGCTCACCTTTGTGATAGCGATACAGCAAGTTCAGTAGACAGTGGTCAAATTTACTCACCATAATCAAAACCTTAACAGGCTGATTTTGATTATAAAAAGTGGCTTGCATGTCAAAAGCATCACTCACGTTGCTAAAGTTTGCTTTGAGCTGTTCAATATCTCCATCGACCCCAGCATTGAAACGGAACACAGCACGCATAAAGAAATGCCCTGTAGTTTCATCGTCAAATTGTGCCATTTCACTGATATAGCAACCGTTACTTGCTAAATATCCTGAAACTGCTGCAACAATT
Organism: Acinetobacter sp. ANC 4636; assembly: GCF_054454555.1. Lineage (NCBI taxonomy): Bacteria > Pseudomonadati > Pseudomonadota > Gammaproteobacteria > Moraxellales > Moraxellaceae > Acinetobacter > Acinetobacter sp. ANC 4636. The sequence goes on from NZ_JBTKVD010000003.1 coordinate 279,510, forward strand.
CCAGATGCTGCAGGACAACTAATTTTTAATACATATTGCTCAATTTGGTGGTGTGCCATGGTGGTGCTTCCTCGCCGTGTGGTCTTTAGGAAAATTCCCCTTTAAAAATTCTTCATGGGAAAATTATTTTCTTCAAGGTAATTTATATAAAAATTTAATCACGTCGTCTAGCATTTTTTGAATTTTTTTTTCCTGATAGGAAACTTTTGTGAGGTATCTCATTGGGAGTAGAGCGTCATATTGCTGTGCAACATTTTTTCTTATGAGGAATAAAGCAAAGATTGTGCCTAGATTTTCAATAAACCCAAAAAATCTAGTCCATTGAGCTGTATTTCAAAGAATGAGGCGGTATGATGAGTAAATCGTGAAAATGAGAAGCAATCATGTTTGTGCCAAGCGATCACCCCAATGATGAATTAATACATGCTGTTGTGCAGATTTTGCAGCAAGCCAGTGAAATTATTCGGCAGGAATATTTGAACTTTTGTCAGGGAGAAAAATTTCATGTGCAGACCAAACATGATGATTCACCCGTAACGCAGGCCGATTTAAAAGCCAATCAGTTTATTGAAGCTGCATTGCAAGAACTTACGCCAACACTGCCGCTTTTATCAGAAGAAAATGAACATCATGAGCGGCATTCTTGGTCACGCTGCTGGTTACTTGACCCTTTAGATGGCACCAAAGAGTTTTTACATCAACGCCCAGAGTTTACGATTAATCTGAGTCAGATCGAAAATGGTAAAACCCTGTTTTCTGCCATTGCCATTCCTGCACAGCAATTGATTTATATCGGCTATTTGGATCAATATCCTTATAAATACGATGCAGAGCAACAGCAATGGTCTATTTATCAAACCCCTGAGACCCAGACACTTGAACCGATTCATGTTGGGTTGAGCCATCGCAGTAAGCAACCCGAATATCAGCAGTTTATTGAGATTTTGCAGCAAGATCATGCGATTGAAACCTCACATGCAGGCAGTGCTTATAAATTCTGTATGATGCTGGAAGGCAAAATTGATTTGTATCCGCGTTTCCATCCCACTTCAGAATGGGACACCAGTGCAGGGCAAGGGTTACTTGAAAGTATTGGCGGTGGTTTAGTCAGTTTGTCTGGGGAGCCATTTATTTATAATCAGCGTCGCCGTTTATTGAATGATGGCTTTATTGCATTTTCACAACCTGCATATCAGGAAATCGCGTTGAATGCACTTCGCCTAATGACGAAATGACATTGCAGTCCAAAAGCAGCATGATATAGTGGACAAGTAACCACTTGAATCCAGAAGAATGTCATTACAGTTATTACCTCAAAGCATGTATCGGGCCATTGATTTACTTCCTGATATCACCACACCTGTGACTTTATTTACACGACACTCGGTTCGTGAAGTTGTGGCTGGGCAAGGTTTGGCGGGATATGACTTGCAGTTGACAGGTGAGGGGCGTGAACTGGCACAGGCGTGGGGCTGTTATTTAATTGAAAATACAGGACGTGTGATTGAACAGTGCATGTCTAGCCCAATTCAGCGTTGTGTTGATACTGCTGCATTGATGATTCAGGGTGCAGATCAGATCACACAGAATGCCAATACCCATCATATTGAAATTGTGGAACAGGGTTTACTGGTTGAACCAGGGAGCTTTGTGCTGGATATTCAGCAGGCAGCACCGTATTTTCGCCAGCAAGGTGCATTGGGTTTTATTAACAGTTTTGTGAATAATGCTTTACCTGGCATGAAACACCCGATTACGGGCGTGGTAGATGTTCTGGAACTGATATATAACGCTCATCCGCAGCACAGTGGTGGTTTAACGCTTGCGGTCAGTCATGACACGATTATTGCAGCTATGCTGGCAGTCATGCGAAATCAGACCCTGTTAGAAAAAAGTGACTGGCCTGAAATGATGGAAGGGGTGTTCGTCTGGTTTGAAGGCGACAACTTTGCCGATAGCGTGCTGAAGTGGATCTGGCGCGGTAAGATTCACCAGTTGTCCATTCGTGAATTTATCCAGCAAAAAAGCAGATCATGAACCAATAAAAAAGCCCCAAATTTGGGGCTTTTTTATAATGCAAAATTAGTTAGCTAAAGCTTTAACTTGTGCATTCAAACGGCTCTTATGACGAGCAGCTTTGTTTTTATGGATGATGCCTTTATCAGCCATACGGTCGATTACAGGAACAGCTTTTTTGTAAGCTTCTGTAGCAACAGCATAATCACCAGCTGCGATTGCACTTAAAGTACGTTTGATATAAGTACGAACCATAGAACGCAAGCTTGCGTTGTGTTTGCGCGCTACAACGTTTTGACGCGCACGTTTTTTTGCCTGAGCAGAGTTTGCCACTCTTGCACTCCTTGAAATAGATTGGTCTGGGCGGGCTGAAACAATACTGAAACTACTCAGATCGCCTTCACCAGCCCGTAAACAAGTGCGATATTTTGATGAATCAGCGTTATGAAGTCAAGTATTATCAGGGTTTGATCGACTTTTGCAGTCAAAAAAAGTATAAAATCTAAACATAATTATCGCTGTAGATGAATATCTTCTCATGCAAAAAGTAAAAATACAAAGCGCAATTGTAATTGGAGCAACAGGCTTGATTGGTCAGCAACTGGTGCAGCAATTACTACAGCTTCCCGAATGCCTAAAAATCACCCTGATCTTACGCCGTGAACAGATTCAGTATCAAGGAAACAGCAAGATTCAACAATTGGTTCTGGATGATTTTTTGCTGTTGAATGAAGAAGATGTCAGTCAGCATACACATGCTTTTAGTTGTCTCGGCACAACTTTAAAACAAGCAGGTTCGCGTCAAGCCTTTTATGATATTGACTATGGCATCAACATGCATTTTGCCGAGCTTCTACAAAATAAGCACATACATTATCTGCTGGTCAGCGCCATGGGAGCATCGCCAGATTCGCGTTTTTTCTATAATCGGGTCAAAGGCGAGTTAGAGCGCGACGTTCAGGAATTTGATCTCGATACCATCTCTATCTTACGTCCATCTTTACTGATTGGTGAGCGTGAACATTCGCGAATTTTTGAAGGTTTGGGACAAAAATTATTTCATTGTACGGAACGGTTTTTACCACGATACTATCGCTATAAACCTGTGACCGCATTACAGGTAGCTAAGACTATGGTCGCGGCTGCAATGCTACAAACCGAACACGTTCGAATTTATAATAACTTAGATATACAAAACACAACATGGAGCACTGTATGACAGCATTTGTAACTTGTGATTTATTGGATGATCATCCTGACAGCAATATTCAGGTGCTTGGTCCGAGTCTGGACAACAAATTTTTTAAAAGTTATGGTGGTCGTAAAACCTTTGGTGGTGAAATTGTCACAGTTAAATGCTATGAAGATAATTCACGTGTAAAAGAATTACTTGCCAGTGATGGTACGGGTAAAGTGCTGGTGGTGGATGGTGGTGCATCTATGCGCTGTGCGCTCATGGGCGATATGATTGCTGAATCTGCAGTACGTAATCACTGGAATGGTGTGGTGATTTACGGTTGTGTGCGTGATGTCGATGCGATGGCGGAGTTGGATTTGGGCGTGCATGCTTTGGCAGCTATTCCACGAAAAAGTAACCGTCAGGGTGTGGGGGTGATTGATATTGCACTGCATATTGGTGGAGTGATTATTATCCCGGGAAATTATATTTATGCTGATAATAATGGCATTATTATTTCAGAAGAAAAACTGGTAGAACTTTGATTAAATAGTTTAAATCAAGATTTTTAACACTTTCATCATGACAGTGCGAATAGATCAAAGAACAAGTTTAGCCAAATAGGTTGAGCTTGTTTTTTTATTTGATTGCTTTGTAATATTGGTTTGAATTTGAGCGTTTGAATGAGTTTCTTTCAGTTCTTGGGTAACTATATATGCTTTATTTAAAAAAGATTCTCTCTACTTTCGATTTAACCATTTAGTTAGTGAATTTAGGCATTATTGTCATAGGATTGAATTTGTAATCATCAAGCCAACAGAGTGAGTGTCTTATTAGGCTTCTTTTATTCATTTGTTTTTAATTGTCTTACACTTAATTGAAGTGTCATTCAACTGTCAAGGGCTATTTAGTATAACGCCATATTGAAGAATCTTTATATTGCGTAGCAATGTCTGACAGAATGTACTGCAATCAATCATTGCTAAAACTTCGTGATACTGAAGCAACATAAATATCCCTGACAGCATATTGATTTCAATTTTAATTCAAGTTTATTTAATATCATAAGTGCTTTGACTGATCCATTTTTCCCTGTAATAAAATACAAAAAAGTGGATAAAGTATGATGCACAAAGCCTAATTATTAATGCCTTAATGAGAGCTTTTATACAAAGTTGTAGAGTGATCTTTCTTATTGGATTTATTTATTGATTCATTTTATTTTTTGTATTTTATTGAAATATATTTAATTTTTTTTACAAATACATAAGCCAGCCATGAGTTATGATAGAAAATAGATCTATTGATTCAAATAATTAAAGATCAATCACAACGCTGTGGTAATTTGTTTGGTATTGGCCTAAGGCTATAATCGATTTATTTTTAGACATAGAACCTATAGTAAGAAATAAAATAAGTATTGGTATTCTATTCGACTTTTTTCCATTCTTATCCTCGCTTAGAGCTAGGTTTAATTTCAATAGATTTCTTTTATTCGTCCTTTTTCTCTTTTTTGGAGAAATACAAAAAAGACGTCTAATAAATCAAAAATGCTTGATTTATATTTCTTTTCTTAGCTTAAGGTGTTTTACAAATTTAGCTTTTAAGGAAAAGTTGATGTCAAATTCTGCTGTAGTTGAGTCAGTTGCCTTAAGATTAAGGCAAGCTGAATTATTACAGGCGGCGATAACTCCAATTCGTTCCGAACTTGGTG